>JBOGYN010000022.1:0-3277 GCA_050696855.1 Solirubrobacteraceae bacterium
TCCACTTCGATGTCGATCTCGTGGACTTTCTCGACGCGCCGCTTGCGGAGAACTCCGATCGCGGCAACGCCCCATCGCTAGCGGCATGCGGCGAGATCCTGACCGAGCTGCTCGCCGACGCACGCGCTTGTGCGCTCACCGTCACAGAGTTCAATCCTCATCAGGCCTCGGCGGTGGGCGGGGCGGCCCAGTCGTTCGGCGTTCTGGTCGCGGCCCGCGCGACGCAGGGGATGTTCGGCGCGATACTCGCGCCTGCTGCGCTGTCGTTGCTGACCACGACCTTTAGCGAGGGTCCCGAGCGCGGCAAGGCGTTTGGGATCTTCGGCGCGCTGGCCGGCGGGGGTGGGGCCGTCGGTCTCTTGCTCGGCGGCTTTTTGACCGAGTACCTGTCGTGGCGGTGGTGCCTGTACGTGAACCTGTTCTTCGCCGCCGCGGCGATCGCGGGCGCGTCGATGCTGCTCTCAAACCAGAACCAGCCCGACAAGCCGCGGTTTGACCTCGCCGGCACGCTGACCGGGTCAGCCGGCCAACCCTCGCCCGAGCTGACCGACGAGCCAACGCTCGCTCGCTGAGCCAGACGAGACCCTGATAACTTCCTTATATCAGGAGCGAAAGAGGTCCCAGGTTCGAGTCCTGGATCGCGGCGAAATGGTTTCGGCAAGGGGCGGAGATGGCTGAACCGAGGTATGAGACGCCCAACGTGGTCGGAGGTGCCGAGCTGCTCGCCAAGCGGTCGGCGGTCGACGCCGGCGGCGAGCTGCAGCGTCTGCCGATTGAGGGCGTGGAGTTCCGCGCAACCCGCTCGGTGCCGCACGAGGACGGGTTCCTGACCGAGGTTGCCCGAGCCAGCTGGGAGGTGCTCGATCAGAGCATCACACAGGTCCATATCACCACCACCTTTCCCGAGCGGATCCGGGCCTGGGGTCTGCATCGGGTTTCGACCGACCGCCTGTTCGTGGTCAGCGGACTGGTCAAGATCGTCGTCTTCGATGGGCGTCTGGATTCGCCGACCCACGGTCATCTGACCGAGCTCGTGGTCAGCGAGCGCAACCCGGGCCTGCTGGTCATCCCACCGGACCTGTACCACGGCTGGAAGAACATCGGCGTGACCGAAGCGATCATCATCAACATGCCGAGCGAGATGTACAACTACGACGCCCCGGACGCCCTCGACCTGCCCTGGGACTCTCCGGCCGCACAGGACCTGATTCCGTATACGTGGTGAGGCGGGGCTCGCGCGCCCGCGGGGCCACCGGTCAATGCGCGCGATCGAGGAGCTCGATCTCGGCCACCGCCACCCCGAGCAGGCGTCCGTCCGGGGACTCGGGATAGCGGACTGTGGCGAGAGCCACCGGGCTACTCACCCCTACTTCCACGGTGGGTTGGCGGGCGCCCCGGCCGAGCCAGCCGGTGAGGACGATCTCGCCCGCCGGATCGCCACTTCGCTCAAGCTCGACGAGGGCACCGTCGAGGTCGACTTGTAACTCCGCCAGTTGCCCTGGGCTCAGTACCTGTCGGAGCTTGACCCGCACGCCCAACTTCCCTTCGCCCGGCGAGTCCAGACGCACGAGCGCCCGCTCTTGGGGGCCGGTCCAGGCAAAACGGCCAGTCTCGTCTATCTCCATCGCGTACCAGCCGGGAAAGACCAGCGATGGGTCCGGCGTCCAGCGGGTCTCCAGCGGTGCGAAGCGGGCGGGCAGCCCTTTGAGACGACGGTTGTAATCGGCGATCACGCCGGGCGCCGCAATCGGCGGCGCCGCGAGCACCCCCGCCACGCCTGCCGCCCGGGCCTCTTGGACAAGCTGGTCTCCGAGGCGGGGCTCGGAGCGGAGACGTTCGTGCACTCGCCTCTGGGGCGTGGCGTCGCGGGTGCGGTAGCTGTCCAGTCGCCAGGAGGCGGGGTGTTTGAAGACCGTGGCGGCTTCGGAGGTCACAAAGCGAGCGCCGCGCGCATGAGCGGTGACGAGAAACGCGTGATCGACAGGCAGGCTGCTGTGCTCCGGCGCCGTCCAGGGCCCGATCCGGGGACTGTCGCGCCAGTGTGCGAGCGATGACGGTGGAACGAAGGTGGTCGGCTCCCAGGGGCTGGAGCCGGCCAGGAGCAGGCGCCTGTCCTCGTCTGCTCCGAGCAGGACCGTGACGGCGTGGGCTGCGTCCGCGGCAGGGTCGAGTACGGACAGCAAGCGCTCGAGGTGCTCGGGATGCCAGACGTCGTCATGCCCGAGATAGGCCACGACCGGTGCCCGCGCCCGGTCCCACCCGAGTTGGTTCGGTCCCGACTGGCTGCCGGTGCCCTCCGCTAGACACGTCCACTGCGCCCGTCGGTCGTGAGCCTCGGCCACCACCGCCCGTGAGGCGCGATCTGAGCTGTCCTCGATCACCAGCACCTCGATGTCCTGCACCGTCTGTGCGAGCGCCGTATCCAGGCTGGTCCGGAGCGCCTCGGGCCATCGGTACGAGGCGATGATCACCGAAACGCGGGGCGCGGAGGATGGCAAGCCCCCATCCTAAGCCTCGGCCGCAACGCCCCATATGCTCAGCGGCCGTGCCCTCGCAGCGCATGCGGCGCTGGTCCTCGCATCAGCCCAACGTCCCCGGCCGCGGCATCGTGGCCGGTTACAGCCTGCGGTTCTGGACGTTGGTCGTGATATTGGGCGCCGCCACTGGGGCCGGAGCCTCGGCGCTGATGGCCGTGCTCGGTCTGGCCGAGCATCTGACGTTCGGATATCACCACGGCGCGTTCCTGCCCGGGGTGCGAGCGGCCTCGGATACCCGCCGCGTCGTCGCGCTGCTGCTGGCCGCGGTGCTGGTAGGGGTCGGCGCCGCCGTCCTGGGTCGGCTGCCCGCCGCCGGTGGTGCCGAGGTGGCCGACGCCCTGTGGCTGCACGCGGGGCGGTTGCGCCTGGTCCCGAGCTTCGCCCGTGGCGTGCTCTCGATCGTCACCGTGGGTATGGGAGTTTCGCTCGGGCGGGAGGCCGCCCCCCAGGTGGCTGGGGCCGCGATGGCCAGCCGGCTGGCGGAATGGGCCCAGCTCCCGGTCTGGCAGCGGCGCCTGCTGGTCGCATCGGGGGCAGGTGCGGGGTTCGCGGCCGTCTACAACGTCCCCCTCGGGGGGGCCCTGTTCGCGCTCGAGGTGCTGTTGGGGACGGTCGCCCTGCCGCTCGTGCTCCCGGCTCTCGCGGTCTCGGTGATCGCGACCGCGGTGGCCTGGATCACGCTGGGGAGTGCGCACACCTACACGATGCCGGCCTATGCCCTGCATCCGGCCCAGCTGGTC
>JBOGYN010000023.1:0-14148 GCA_050696855.1 Solirubrobacteraceae bacterium
GGAAACGGCGTCGTGATCGACCCCAAGGTGCTGACCGACGAGATCGACGAGCTGCGGCGGCGGCGCGTCGATACCCGGGCGCTGCGGATCTCGGCCAACGCGCACCTGATCATGCCCTACCACCTGAGGCTCGACCACGCCGGCGAGGCCAAGCGGGGCAAGCTCGAGATCGGGACCACCCGGCGCGGGATCGGCCCTTGCTACGCCGACAAGGCCGCGCGGCTCGGGATCCGCATGCAGGACCTGCTCGACGAGAAGATCCTCAAGAAGAAGATCGTCGCCGCGTTGGAGCCCAAGCGTCTCTCGCTGCGTCCCTTCGCCAAGGACCCGGCGCTCGACCTGCAGTCGATGACCGACGAGTACCTGACCTTCGGTCACGTGCTCGAGCCCTACATCGCCGACACCTCGCGGCTGGTCCTGCAGCGCCTCGACGATGACCAGATGGTCGTGTTCGAGGGCGCCCAGGGCGCATTGCTCGACATCGACCACGGGACCTATCCGTTCGTGACCTCCTCCAACCCGGTGGCTGGTGCGGCCTGCATCGGCGCCGGCGTCGGGCCCAAGGACATCGACGAGGTCTGGGGGGTGGCGAAGGCCTACGTGACGCGGGTCGGAGCCGGCCCCTTCCCCACCGAGCTCGAAGGTGATCTGGCCGACGAGATCCGCGAGCGGGGCGGGGAGTACGGAACCACCACCGGCCGTCCGCGGCGAGTCGGCTGGATGGACCTGGTGGCGCTGCGCTACGCCGCCCGGCTGAACTCGCTGACCGCGCTCGCCATCACCAAGCTCGACGTCCTGGCGGGCTTTGACCGCATCCAGGTCTGCACGCGCTACCGCAGCGATGAAGGCGCTGAGCTCGATCACTTCCCCTTTCACCAGACCGTGCTTCACCACGCGGCGGGCGAGTACGTGGAGCTGCCGGGCTTCATCGAGGATCTCAGCGAGTGCACCACCGAGTCCGAGCTGCCCGAGGCGGCCCGCGACTACCTGCGGTTCGTGTCCGACTTCGTCGGGGTCCCGATCGCGCTGGTCGGCGTCGGACCCGGGCGCGAGCAGGTGATCTGGACCGAGGCCAGCCACGGCATGGCGGGAAGCGCCGTCGGCTCGGACCCGGTCGGCGGCTAGTCGCGCCTGAGCGAACCTAGGTCCAGCGCTCGCGGAGATCCTCGTCGCCGACCCGCCGCACGACGCGCGCCGGCACCCCCATTACCATCTCGCGGTCGCCCACGTCGTGGGTGACGACAGCGCCTGCGGCCACGAACGCCTCCTCGCCGATCACCACGCCCGGCGTCACGACCACCCCGCCCCCGACCCGGCAAGCCCGCCGAAAGGTGGGGCCAACGAGCGGCTCGCCCGGGGCATGGCGGCCCATCGAGTGATCGTTGGTGGTGATGACTCCGGGACCGAGGAAGACGAGGTCCTCGACCACCGAGCCGCCGGTTACGTAGACGTCGGTCTGGATCGAAACCTGCTCACCCACGCGGGCATCGAAGTCGACCGTCGAGCCACGCCCGACCACCGTCCGCGCGCCCACCTGGGCGCGTTCGCGGACCTGGGCGTGATCGCCGATGATCGCTCGCGCTCCGATCCACGCGCCGGCGTAGACGATCGCGCCGGCGCAGATCGTCGCCCCGTCGGCCACGGTCAGAATCCCGAGATTGCCGGCCGCGCTCGAGCCCGGCCGCAACCGGGGACGCTTGCCGAGCACGGCTCCGTCCTCGATCAGGCAGTCGGCCCCGACCTCGGTGCCGGCGTGGATCACCGTAGCGGCGCCGATCGTCGTGCCCGCCCCGACGATCACGCCCTCGTGGACCACCGCGCCGGGCGCGAGCCTAACGCCCTTGGCCAGGTCGGCATCCGGGTGCACCCAGGCGCCGTCGCCGCGCTGCCGCGGCCGCTCAGCGGCCATCGCCCTGACCAGTGCTGCGCCGAGATGCCTCGAGCGACTGCTGAAGCGCCTCGAGCACGCGCACGACCCGCAGGCCACTCTGGCCATCAGATCGGGGCTGCTCGCCCGTCAGCGCGCAGTGCACGAAGTGCTCGCATTCGACCCGTAGGGGCTCGACGTTGGCGATTCGCGGCGAGAAGACGTCCCCGCTGCGGGTGATGTATTCGCCGTACGTGCGGGCATCCTCGTCAAAGCCCTTGTCGTAGATGGTCAGCTTGCGCTCGAGGTCCATGTCATCGAAGGTCGCCATCCGTCGCGAGCCGACGACCGTGAACCGGCGCTCCTTGTGAGGGTCGAGCCAGGACAGATGCAGATGCGCGGCCAGGCCGGAAGGGAAGCGCAGAAAGCAGAAGACGACATCCTCGACGCCCTCGCGCACGTACGCCTCGCCGTGGGCCACGACCTCGGTCGGCTCCTCGGCCGCCAGGCTCAGGACGACCGAGACATCGTGTGCGCCCAAGCTCCACAGGGCGTTCTCGTCGGCGCGCAGTTTGCCGAGATTCAGGCGGTTGCCGTAGATGTAGTAGATCTGATCGCCGAGCTCGCCGTTGTCGGCCAGGCTCTTGAGCTTCTCGACGCCGGGGTGGTATTCGAGCAAGTGCCCGACCATCAGGATCCGTCCCGCTTGCTCGCCGGCCGCCACCGCGCGCTGCGCATCAGCGGCCGAAAGGGCGAGGGGCTTCTCGACGAAACAGTGCTTGCCCGCCTCGAGCACGCGCACGGCCAGCTCGGCGTGGGTCGGCACCGGGGTGGCGAGGACGATGGCATCGAGCTCGGGGTCAGCCAGCAGGTCCGCCAGGTCACCGGTCGTGCGGGTGCCGGGGAACATCGCCGCGACGCGAGCGCGGGCGTCCTGGGACTCGTCACAGCACCAGACCAGCTCGCAGTCCGGCAGGGCGGCGAAGTTGCGGGCCAGATTGGGGCCCCAGTAGCCGAGGCCGGCGACCCCGACGCGCAGCGGCGGCTCAGTCATTGCGGCAGCAGTGTAAGGGCGGCCACGACCCGCGCGCCGGCCCGGCCGTCGCCATAGAGCTGGGGATGAGTCGGCGGTCGGTCCCGGGCGAGGGCGGTTGAGGCGGCGTCCGCATCGAGATCGACGAGGACGTTCCAGCCCGACTGCACCGTCTCGGTCCACTCGGTGCTGGGACGCATCGTCACGCACGGCACCTCGGCCAGGTAAGCCTCCTTCTGGACGCCGCCGGAGTCGGTCAGCACTGCCCGGGCGTGGCAGAGCAGCGTGGTCAGCTCGAAGTAGCCCAGCGGCGGCTCGAGCGTCACGCCTGGTGTCGCACGCAGGGCCTCGAGCAGTCCGGCCGCGCTCAGCCGCGCCTCGGTCCGCGGATGCAGAGGCAGCACCACAGGCCACGCCACCGAGCCCAGCAGCGCCACCAGGCGCTCCAAACGTTGGGGATCGTCGACATTTCCGGCTCGATGGGCGGTGGCCAGCACGTACCCGCCCGGCTCGAGACCCCGGCGGCGCACGAGGTCATCGCGCCCGCGTGCGCGGGGCTGGGCCGCCATGGCGACGTCGACCATCACGTCGCCGACCAACTCGCTGACGCCTGTCACAGCCTCGGCGCGCAGGTTGGCGATCGCGACCTCGGTCGAGCAGAGCAGCAGCGAGCTGGCGTGATCGACCAGGACCCGGTTGAGCTCCTCGGGCATCGTCTGATCAAAGGAGCGCATCCCCGCCTCGACGTGGACGACCGGGACATGGCCTTGGGCGCCGGCCAGTGCCCCGGCCAGGGTCGAGTTCGTGTCCCCGTAAACGAGCACAGCATCCGGGGTGAGGCGATCGAACACGGGCTCCAGCGCGGCGAGCATCCGGCTGGTCTGCGAGGTGCTGCTGCCGCCCCCGATCCCAAGTTGCTCGTCGGGGGCCGGCAGGCCGAGCTCGGTGAAGAAGACCGCTGAGAGCTGATCGTCGTAGTGCTGGCCGGTGTGGACGAGGTACTCCTCGTGTTCCTCGCGCAGGAGCGGTGAGACCGCCGCCGCCTTGATGAACTGCGGGCGGTTGCCAACTACCGTGAGGACCCTCACCCGGCGAGCTCGGTCCCGATCCGCGCCCGCACGGTCTCGGCGGCCCGCGCGGTGACGGGCCCGGGGGCGGCAAAGGAACGGTCGTCGATCTTGACCACCGGCTGCACCTCGCGGGCGGTCGAGGCGGCGAACACCTCGTCGGCCTCGAGCAGCCGTTCCAGCGAACAGGACTGCTCCTGCGCGTCGGTCACCCTCATCACCAGCGCGCGCGTGATCGAGGCGAGAATGTGATCCTCCAGCGGAGGCGTGAACAGCCGCTCGCCTTGCACCCAGAAGATCGAGCTCGTCGGTGCCTCGAGGACGCGGCCGTGGGGAGTGACGAGCAGTGCCTCATCGAAGCCGTCTTCGCGAGCCAGGCGGCTGGCCAGCATGTTGGCCGCGTAGGACAAGGACTTGACGCCGTCGAGGATCCGGGTCGGAGCGTAGGTGACGGTCTTCAGACGCAGGTGCTCGGGGATTTCGGGCAGCCGCTCGGTGAAGAGCAGCCGGCGCCCCCCACGGGTGATCACCACTCGCACGAGGTCGTGGTCCGGTCCGGTCCCGGCCTGCGCGAGCAGCCGGTAGGTGTCGGCGCGGACCGCTTCGAGGTCGATCGGGAGGCGCAGGTTGCGCCCAGAACGCTCGAGCCGGGCCAGGTGGTCATCCATGGCAAAGGGGCGCCCGTCGTAGACGCGCATCACCTCAAAGACGCCGTCGCCCCGGATCAAGCCGTCGTCGGAGGCGGGAATCGTCGCCTCGGTGGCTGGCATGATGGCGCCGTCGAGCGAGGCCAGGGAGGTGACGCCGGGACCGCTCACGTGAGCGCAGACTACCCCGCGCCGCCCGGCCGCGCCCAGATCTAGGCGAGCCGGATGATCGTCGCCGCGGCCGCTGACATCTCGGGCAGCGACGCCCACTCGCGGACCGAGTGGTACTCGTGGCCACCGGTGAACAGATTCGGGGTCGGCAGTCCCATCTCGCTGAGTAACGAACCGTCGGTACCGCCGCGAATCGCGGTCCGAACAGGCTCGATCCCCTCAGCTCGAACCGCTTCCTCGGCCGCGCCGACGATGTGGGGAACGGCGGCGAGGTAGGCGCGCATGTTGCGGTACTGGGGATGCACGTCGACCTCGGCCCGCGCCCCGGGGTGTGAAGCGGTTACCCGGTCCACGGTGGTGGTGAGCAGCGCGATGTGCTCGCGGAGGCGGTCGTCGTCGAAGTCGCGGACGATGGCTCTCAGCTCGGCGTGGCCGGCGTCGCCGGTCAGCAGCGAGGGGTGGATGAAACCCTCCCGGCCCGAGGTCGTCTCAGGACTCAGGCGATCGGCCGGCAGCGCGGCCAGAATCCCGCCCACCACTCGCAACGCGTTGACCAGCTTGCCGTAGGCCTGGCCGGGATGGACGTCGACGCCGCGGACGATGATCCGCACCTCGACCGCCGAGAAGCTCTCGTCCTGGATCTCGCCCAGATCAGAGCCGTCCAGCGTGTAGGCGCAGGCCGCGCCGAAGGCTTCGAGATCGAACAGGGAAGCTCCCATCCCGATCTCCTCGTCGGGCGTGAAGGCCACGCGCAGGGTCGGCCGGGGAAGCTCGGGATGGGCCGCCAGGTGGGCGACGGCGGTGACGATCTCGGCCACGCCTGCCTTATCATCCGCGCCGAGCAGCGTGTCGCCGCTGGCGGTGACGATGTCATGGCCGCGCTTGCCGGCGAGCTCGGGCATCGAGGCCGGATCGAGCCGCGTTCCGCTGCGGGGGAGCTCGATCACACCGCCGTCGTAGGCGTGGTGCACGATCGGCTCGACACCCGCGCCGGGGGCATCGGGCGAGGTGTCCATGTGGGCGATGAGGCCGACCGCCGGCCCCCCGCCGCCGTTGCTGGCCGGGACGGTGGCCATCACGTAGCCGTTGTCGTCGAGCGCCGCGTCAGCCAGGCCGGCACCGCGCAGGTCCTGCACAAGCAGTCGCCCGAGCTCGAGTTGGCCGCTCGTGCTCGGCGAGCGCGTACGGTCGCGCGCCGACTGGGTGTCGATCCGCACGTAGCGCTGGAAGCGCTCGAGTAGGCCGGGAGCCAGCGTGCGGGCCAGATCGGAGGTGTACGGGCTCGGGGCCATAGCCTTGAGTATTTCAATCCTCGGTTCATGAGTCCCAAGACCCCCTCACCCCCCGCCCCTCGGCGGGCCCGGCTACGACGCTCGGACTGCTCGGCGAAGGGCCTGAGCAGGATCAAGCGCGGCCGCGGCTTCTCCTTTGCGAATGCCGGGGGCAAGCCGGTCAAGGATCCCGAGGAGGTTCTGCGCCTCAGGGAGCTGGCGATCCCGCCCGCCTGGCAGGAGGTCTGGATCTGCCCCGACCCGCTCGGCCACCTTCAGGCGACCGGAATCGATGCCGCGGGCCGCAAGCAATACCTGTACCACCCCCGCTGGCGCGAGTTGCGCGACCGCGAGAAATTCGACCGCATGGTGAGCTTCGCCCGAGTCCTGCCGCGCCTGCGCAAGCGGGTGCTGGCCGACCTCGACGCCGGCGGACTCGATCAACAGCGGGTCCTGGCGTGCGCCGTACGGCTTCTCGACGTCGGGATGTTTCGGATCGGCAGCGAGGAGTACGCCGACGAGGACGGCGGCATCGGCCTGGCCACGATCGACAAGTCCAACGTTGCCGTGCGCGGTGATGAAGTCGTATTCGATTACCTGGCCAAGGCCGGCGTGCGCCGGGTCCAGGCCATCCAGGACGCGCCGACGGTCACCGTGGTCTCGGCGCTCAAGCGCCGCCGCGGGGGCGGTTCCCAGCTGCTCGCCTACCGCGAGCGCGGCCGCTGGCACGGACTGCGCTCCGAGCAGATCAGCGACTACCTCAAGGCACAGATCGGAGGGGAATACAGCGCCAAGGACTTCCGGACCTGGAACGCGACCGTGCCGGCCGCGGTCTCGGTCGCCGCGGACGGGCGCGACGCCTCCAGCCGCACCGCCCGCAAGCGCGCGATCGACGGGGCCGTCAAGGGCGTAGCCACGGTACTGGGCAATACCCCGGCGGTCGCCCGACGGGCCTACATCGATCCCCGGGTGTTTGACCGCTACCTGTCGGGTTGGACGATCGGCGCTGCCCTGGACCGCATCGGAGGCGCCGCCGGACCCGACGACCGGCGCCGCGCGCGACTCGAGACAGCGGTCCTCGACCTGCTCGACGACCCCCGCGATTCGGCCGCCGTCGAGCGCATCGCGACCTCAAAAGCCGCGTAATCGCTCACCCCAAACGCCCCTCTTGGCCCCGGCGGGAGACTCGGCTGTGATTAGATTGCGGAGTCTGCGATAAGGAGGGCAGCGATGGCGCTGATACCCGGTTCCGAGCCAATCGCCGGACCCACCGGTTCGGCTGAGTTGTTCTTGCGCTGGCGCGAGCAGCGCGATCGTCGCGCGCGCGACGAACTGATCGAACGCTTTCTTCCCCTGGCCCGAAAGCTGGCGCGGCGCTATGCCTCGGCCAACGAACCTTTTGATGATCTCGTCCAGGTGGCGAGTCTGGGGCTGGTCAAGGCGGTCGAGCGCTTTGACCCCGACCGCGGCTTCGCCTTCACCTCATTCGCCGTGCCGACGATCGTCGGCGAGCTCAAGCGCTACTTCCGCGATACCGGGTGGGCGCTGCACGTCGATCGCTCAGCCCAGGAGCGGGCGCGGCGGATCGCCGACGCTCGCCGGGAGATCGGCGCCGAGCGCGGCCGCGCGCCGACCGTCGGCGAACTCGCCGAGTACCTCGAGTGCAGTGGCGAGGAGGTGCTCGACGGTCTCCAGATCGGCGAGGCCTACGAGACCGTCTCGCTCGACGCACCCCGCAGCGGCGAGGACCAGGGTACGGTCAGCCGCTTGGAGGCGATCGGTGACGAGGACGGACGGCTGACGCGGGTGGACGAGCAGGCGACGATCTTCGCGGCAGCCCAGTGTCTGCCCGTACGCGAGCGCGAAATCCTCTTCCTGCGCTTCAGTCAGGATCTGACCCAGACCGAGATCGCCCACCGGGTGGGCGTCTCGCAGATGCAGGTCTCGCGGCTGCTGCGCCGCTCACTGCAGCGGCTGCGCGATATCTGCAGCTGACGGGGCTGCGGCTCACGCACCTCGATCGGAAGTAGGTTTGCCGCCTGGATGAGGCCCCAAGGCATAGGTTGCGGCGAGATCCTCGTCGCCGTGTCCCGCCGCCTCGACCTCGCGCAGCCGCTGGACCACGGCCTCCAGGATCGGGAGCTCAAGCCCCGCGTCGGCCACCGCGGCCAGGAGCAGATCCCCATCCTTGCGCGAGAGCGAAAGGCGGAAAGAAGCGTCATCGAAGGACTCAGCGACCATCGCTGCCCCCTTGGTGCGGGCGTAGGGAAGGTCAAGGGGGCTGCCCTCGACCGCGGAGAAGAATCGCTCGGGGTCCACATCGAGTGCCCGGGCGACGGTGATCGTCTCGGCCAATACTCCCACCACTCCGACCAGCCAGCCGTTGATGACCACCTTGAGTCGCGTACCCGCGCCCGCCGCACCGAGCCAGTCCACCCGGGCTCCCACGGCGTCGAAGATCGGCTCACAGTGAGACCGGCTGCCCTCGGGGCCCGAAGCGAGGACGATCAGCTTGCCCTGCTCGGCCGGCGCCCGGGTGCCCAGGACCGGCGCGTCGACAAAGGTCACCCCGCGCTCGCGCGCCAAGCCGCAGCAGCGTTCGGTCCCGGCGACGCCGATCGTGCTCATTTGGATCCAGGTCGTGTCTGCGTCGGCGGCCGCGAGGGCCTGCGTGGCGGTCTCGAGTACCGCCTCGGCGTCGGCGAGCATCGTCACGACGTGGGCGCAGCCCCGTGTGGCCGCACCGGGGTCACCGAACACCTCGGCGCCGTCGCGCTCCAGCGGCCGGGCCCGGTCAGCGGACCGATTCCAAGCGTGAACCGAGTAGCCGGCCGCGATCAGATTGCGGGCCATCGGCAAACCCATCGTGCCGGTGCCCAGAACTGCCACGTCGCTCATCCAGATCGTGCTACCCGGCCCGATGGGCCGCAAACGTGCTCGCCGGCACCGGTGCACCGTTTCCGAGTCCATCGAGCTCCTGCGCCCGGGCTGACACCAGCGGTGACAAGCCGACGCGCTTATCAGTAGGCTCGGCGCCAGGGTGCTGAGTGATTTCCGCGTAGAGGTACGTAATCAAGGCCAGGCGGCGATCGTCGCGGTCAGCGGGGAACTCGACCTGGCCTCCAGCCCTTCCCTGGAGGCAGAGCTCGAGCGCGTCTCGGGTACCGAGTCAAAGATGCTCGTGCTTGATCTGCGCCGGCTGGAATTCATGGACTCGACGGGACTCAGCATCATCGTCAAGGCCCATCAGCGGCTGGCCGAGGATGGTCGGGTCCTGTGCCTCGTGCGAGGTCCCCAGCAGGTCCAGCGCCTGCTCGATCTGACCGGCGTCGCCGAGCGGATCCAGCTCGCTGACACGCCAGAGGAGATCCTCAACGCCGCCTGATCAGCCGGGCGGAGCCTCACTCACCCGCGCTCAGGGTCGGCGGTCGACGATCACGACCCGCAAGCACTCGACCTCGCCTTTGGGCTCGACCGAGATTTCGTCGCTCAGGAGGGTCAGCGGTGGCCGCCCGGTCTCACTCCCCCGGGCATCCAAGTGACCGCTCGCGCCGGGACGAAACGGTCCGACCGCGAGGTCGACGCGGCGCTCGGCCGCGGCCAGACGCGCATCGACGCGCTGGTCGGCCGCCGCGGTAGCGGCGTGGGCAGCCAGAGTGTCAGTGATCAGGTAGACGTCGGAGAAGCGGTCCAGCGAGAAGTGAGCGATTGCCGCCAGGGTGCGGGCCAGGCGTCCGAGCACCGGCGCCAGCAACATCACCGGCGAGAGCGACAAGACCACGTCGTCATCCTCGGCTGTCGCCCGACCGTGGAACGGCACGGCGGCGGTCGGGGGCGCGAACAGCCGCTGCCCGTCGCGCTGCGCGGCGAAGGTCATCTCCAGCCGCGTGCCCCCGTCAGAGCCCGCCTCAAGGGTCATCGTCTCGGTCAGGGCGCGGATGACCGACAGCCCGATTCCGCCGGCGGAGTCGGCATCCGCCGGCACGCCGATTCCGCGGTCCTCGACCACGGCCCGGATGTGACGCTCGGAAACGAACAGCGCCACGTCCATCGGCCCAGCCTCACCTCCGTAAGCGTGGAGGACCACGTTGTTGCACGCCTCGCTGATGGCCGTCTTGAGGTCATCGAGCAATTCGGCGTCGAACCCGAGCGGCTCGGCCACGCCAGCGAGCATTCCCCGGACGATTGTCAGCGTCTGGGGCCGGCTCCTGAGACCGAGGTGAACGGTCGGAGACTCGCTGGTCACTCCAGCCTCATGGGCAGATGCCCTGCGTGCAAGGGGCCAAAGCTACCCCACCGACCAGGTCAGCGCGGCTCGGCGGCGCGGCTGCCGGTCAACTCACCCAGGCGGGCGATCGACCGGCGCAGAATCCGGGAGATCTGCATCTGGGAGACGCCGACGTGCTGCGCGATCTCTGTCTGGGTCATGTCATGCACGAAACGCAGAGCCAGAACCTCGCGCTCGCGCTCGCTGAGCTGACTCGCCGCGTAATTGACCGAAACCCGCGCGTCCGCGGTGCACAGACGCGGGTCCTCGGCTCCGATCGTGTCCACGACCGATCCACCTTCAGACTCCGCGTCGTCGGTGGGCGCATCCAATGAGGTCGCGTGGTGGGCGCGGCTGCACTCCAGCGCATCCAGCACGTCTTCGATGCTGAGCTCGAGGTACTCGGCCAGCTCGGGCACGGTGGGCGCGCGACCGGAGCGAGCACTGAGCCGCTGCTTGGCGTCCTCTACCTTGACCGATCGCTCCTGGGCACCTCTGGGGACGTGCACTGCCCAACCTTGATCGCGGAAATAGCGCTTGATCTCACCCATGATCGTGGGCACCGCGAAGGACGAGAAGGCGGTCCCGCGCGTCGTGTCGAAGCGGTCAACCGCCTTCACCAGCCCCAAGCTGGCGACCTGGAGCAGATCCTCGAAGGGCTCGCGGGCGCCTCCGTAGCGACGCGCGAGCTTGCGGGCCAGCGGCAGGTAGCGCTCGACGAGCTCGTCTCGGGCGCTCGAATCATGCTCCTGCTGGCAGCGGTGAAACAGCGCCACGGTCTCGCCCCGGGTGAGGGTCCCGACACCTCGGACGTGCCCCACGCCCCGGACACCACCAGCGGACGGACGGTACGTGGAAATCGCCATCAGGTAGATATGTACCCGACAACCAGCCGCTCGAACCAAATCGCCACCACGCCTCCCGGTGATGGAGCCTGCGCTGCCAGTCGGGACAATATGTTGAGCTAAGCTGAACAGCGCGTATGACACGCTCGCTCGTCACCGGCGCCCTTCGGCGCGACCTGGGGGACGGATACTTCGACCGAGACTCGGTGATCCGGCGTGTCCAGGGCGAGCGTGCGGTGGCGCTGGCCGGTCCCCGGGCCCTGCTGATGCAAGCTGCGCATCCCCTTGCGGTGGCTGGTCTGCTCGCTCACTCCGGAGCGCTCGACGATCCCTACGTACGGCTGGCCCGGACCGCTGAGGTGATGAGGCTGATCACTTTCGGTCCGCGCCGTGAGGCCGACCGCGTGACGCGCCGGGTGCGAGCGATGCATCGGACCGTCAAGGGGCGACTGCCTGACGCGGTGGGCAGGTTCCCGGCCGGGACTCCCTACCGGGCCGACGATCCCCAGCTGCTGATGTGGATCCTGTACACCCTCGTCGACTCCTCGATCCTGCTCTACCGGACCTACGTCGGGCGCTTTGACCGGGCCCAGTGCGAGGACCTGTGGGAGGACTACAAGATCATCGGACAGCTCTTCGGCCTGCGTCGGAACGAGATGCCCGGGACCCTGACCGAGCTCGAGGCCTACGGTCACGACATGCTGGCCGGCGACGAACTCGCCATCGGTGAGTGGGCGCGACGGCGGGCACGCGAGATCGTGCTCAACCCGCCCGTCCCCGGGCTGGCCCGACCGCTGCTGGAGACGGTGAACTTCATCACTATCGCCCTGCTTCCCGAGCGCATCCGTGCCGCGTACGGATTCGCTGGCCTGCCGCCGGCGGTGCTCCGGCGGGCCCTGGTTCAGGCTGGGGCGGTGTACGTACGCCGGGGCGTGGTTCCGCTGCTGCCGGCGCAGGTGCGTCTGGTTCCAGCCGCCCGCCGAGCGGCCTGACCAGCCACGGCCGTGGGTCTGGCCGGGGCCCGGACGCGACCTAATATTCTCCCGCCGGTGACCAGGGTGGCGGTCGTCGGACACGTCGAGTGGGTGCATTTCATCCGGGTCGAGCGCTTTCCCGAGCGCGGCGCGGTGACTCCGGCCGCCGCTGGTTTCACGCACGCCGGAGGCGGTGCCGTGGTGGCGGCCGTTGTGCTCGCGGAACTGGGGGCCGAGGTGGACTTCTTCTGTGCGCTGGGGCGGGATGCCGACGGCGAGGCGGCAGCCCGCGAGCTCCGAGCGCGCGGAGTCAGCGTGCACGCCGCGTGGCGCGACGCACCAACCCGCGGCATTGTCACGCTGCTCGAGACGGGGGGCGAGCGGACGATCATCACGCTCGGGGAGCGCCTCGAACCGTCCGGCGACGATCCGCTCCCGTGGTCACGCCTCGCGCAGGCGGCCGGCGTCTACTTCACCGCCGGTAACGCGGGGGCGGCCCGCGCGGCGGCTCAAGCGGCCGTGCTCGTGGCCACGCCCCGGGCCCGCGAAGGACTCGGCGAGAGCGGCGCCGCGATCGACGCCCTGGTGTTCAGCGCTCACGACGCCGACGAGCGCCGCTGGGCGCAGCGCTTCGAGTCGCGAACCCGGCTCATGGTGCAGACCGAGGGAGATCGGGGCGGACGGTGGTGGGGAGAGTCTGAGGGGCGGTGGCCGGCCGTGCCTGCCCCGGGACCTAGGCAGGACGAGTACGGCTGCGGCGACGCGTTTGCGGCCGGCCTGACCCTTGGCCTGGCCCGGCGGTTGAGCGTGCTCGACGCGGCCGCGATTGGCGCCGAAATCGGTGCTCAGGTGAGCACGCGGTCCGGCGCGCCGTGACGGCCCCAGCTGGGTCGCTCGCCGCGATCGTTGGCACCGGGCTCAGCTCTCCGGCGCGCGCGGCGCGTAGCGGTGGTGGAGCATCAGCGCATTGCCGTCCGGATCGGCGAAGAAGGCCATATGGCACACGCTGGTGTCAAACGTATCTCCGAAGAACGTGACCCCGGCCGCCTCGAGCTGGGCGCGAGCCGCCTCGATGTCCTCCACGTGGAGCGCGATCGCGTTGCGGTTGGTGTGGTGCTCGAGGCCCATGCGCTCGGGCGTGATCACGCCGAGGGTGAGGTTGCCGGTCTCAAATTCGGCAAAGCCGCGCTCGGGCCGGTAGGCCGAGCGACGGAGACCGAGGGTGGTTCCGTAGAACTCGGCCGCCCGCTCGAGGTCCGAGGTTGGAACCGTGACGAAGTCCACTCCGGTCACCAGCTGCACGTCTGCGCTCATGATCCTGCTCCTCTCTTGCCATCCGGGTCGGATGCGAACATGTGTTCGTGTCCGGACCGTCAATCATACACGCGGATCTTGACTCGTTCTACGCCTCGGTCGAGCAACGCGACGACCCGCGGTTGCGGGGCCGTCCGGTGATCGTGGGTGGCGGCGTTGTGCTGGCGGCAAGCTACGAGGCCAAGGGGCGCGGCATCCGCACGGCCATGGGGGGCCGACGGGCGCGGGAGCTCTGCCCGGAGGCGATCGTCGTCCCACCTCGTATGTCGGCCTACGCCGAGGCGAGCCGGGCCGTGTTTGCGATTTTTGAGCAATTTTCCCCGGTCGTCGAGGCGCTGTCGATCGACGAGGCATTTCTGGACGTGCGCGGCCTCGGACACATTCGGGGCACGCCGCGCGAGATCGCCGCCCTCCTGCGTCTCGACGTTCGCGAGCGAGTCGGGCTCGCGATCACGGTCGGCCTGGCCGGCACGAAATTCCTGGCCAAGGTGGCCAGTGGAGTCGCCAAGCCCGACGGCTTGCTCGTGATCCCGACCGGGGCGGAGCTCGCCTTCCTGCATCCGCTCCCCGTTCAACGGCTATGGGGCGTGGGCCGGGTGACGTCGGCGCGATTGGCCGAGAGCGGGATCACGACCGTGCGGCAGGTGGCCGCCCTGGACGAGCGAGTGCTGATGGACATCGTCGGCCGGGCG
>JBOGYN010000024.1:0-2027 GCA_050696855.1 Solirubrobacteraceae bacterium
CGCATCGACCACGTCGTGATAGACCAGCGCGAACGTCAACCGAGGCACGCCGCTTGACCCTACCAGAGGGGTCGTCGTGGAGTCCGGGACACGGGCTACACTCCGGACAATGGTTGAACCTACGGGCGCGGGGCCTGAGAAGCGCTCGCCGATCTCCGCAGCGGTCTTGCAATCGCTTCGAACGAGGGTGCTGAGAGTCCTGGTCCCGCACGCTCGCCGCGCGGAATTCAAGGCGCTCTACGGCCGCGCCACCTGGTGGCTGTACGCCGGGCGCAGCGTCCGCTGCAACTGCTGCGGTGGCCGCTTTCGCCGCTTTCGCGACTATAGCTCCGAAGGCGGCCATCGCTCTCTGGCCTGCCCTCGCTGTGGCGCGCTCGGACGCCATCGGGTCGACTGGCTATACCTGACCGATCGGACCGAGGTACTTCAGCGTCCGACGCGGCTGCTGCACATCGCGCCCGAGGTGTGCCTCGAGACGCCGCTTCGCCGGATGCCCAACGTCGACTACCTGTCGGCTGACTTCGATTCAACCCTGGCCATGGATCGGGTGGACGTGCGCGACATCCAGTACGGGGACGAGAGCTTCGACGGCGTGATCTGCAACCACGTGCTGCAGCTGATCGACGACGACCGCGGCGCGATGAGCGAACTGTGCCGGATCGTCAGGCCCGGAGGGTGGGCACTGATCCAGAGCTCAGTCGACGATGGTCTCGACGACACCATCGAGGAGCTTGGCGCCGCATCCGCGAATGGATCGAAGCGCTACGAGGAGGTGTTCCACCGCATCTACGGCCGCGACGACTATGGCCGGCGGCTCCAGCAGGCCGGTTTCGAAGTCACGGTGTCGGACTTCGCGCGGGATCTACAGCCTGCGACGGCCCGGGAGCTGGGGCTCGATCTCGACGAGACGATCTACTTTTGCCGCAAGCCGTAGCTGATCAGCGCAGTCAGAAATGCGCCCACGGCAGCCGGTGGCCAAGCAGCCGATTGCGCGGCACCACCAGGCGGAACAGAACCTTGTGGGCGAGCGCGCGCTGGCGGCGGCGCGATGAATCCAGATAGCCAGACCAGCGCTGTCTGATCGCCTCGATCTCGGGTCGTGGCGAGAGCCGCTGCATCGCTTCCAACTGGGTGATGTGAAGCAGGTGGTAGAAGGAGCTGGAGATCGGCTTGATCGGGTGCGGATAGAGGCTGTAGATCGACCACCATCCGGTATCGAAGCGGTGGAGATGGGCTGCCAGGGCGTCGACCCCAGCCTCGAAGTCCGCGGTGGCGCTCTCTTCGCCCAGCCCGACGCCGACATCGCGCATCCCCCACCACGCGAAGATGGCACCGTTGAGGACATAGGATGGCGGCTTGGTCGGGTACTCCTCCGGCCATCGAGCACCGTGCAGCCACGCGCACGCGCCGGCATCGTCGCGAGGCCGCCCCAGTGGGGCCAGCGCGAGCCGGGCGGCGTCGGCGAAGGATCGGTCACGCGACTGCAGGTACAGGCGTACCAGCAGGCTGGCGGCCTCCCCCTGAGCCATCCCACAGCGCCACGGCGCCCGGAGTGGATAGGTATGACTGAACGACTCTTGGTTCAGCCACGACCCGTCAGCCTCCTGGCTCTGAACCAAGAACCGGCCCACGGCTAACGCCGCATCCAGCCAGACCTCGCCGTCTCCGACCATCCAGCGCTCGTGGCAGCCGAGCCCGTACTGGGCGACGCTGACGAAGTCGTTGGCGACCGAGGCCGGGTCGCCTCGGGGCCAGATGGCGGTCTGGGCCTTGACCCGCAGGTCGATCGGATAGCCGCGCACCGCCAGCCGGTCAGACGCCGGGCCGAGCGGGAGGCTCATCCGCTTTGCGCTCGAGAGTCGACCGGCGTCGGTCGCAACGCTCCGGGCCACCGGCTACCGATCGCCGCTAACGGGCACGATGTCGCTGGTGCCGGGCAGGATGTCGCCGGTGACCGGCAACATGTCGCCGCTGACGGGAAGGATGTCGCGCGTAACGGGCGAGATGTCGCCGGTACGACGCAGCGC
>JBOGYN010000025.1:0-2074 GCA_050696855.1 Solirubrobacteraceae bacterium
GCGCTGTTCGCGCCTCCGAAGCTAGAAAGACGAATAGCAGGCTTCGTGGATGGAGCTAGCCGGGCTCGAACCGGCGACCTCCTGGGTGCGATCCAGGCGCTCTCCCAACTGAGCTATAGCCCCGAGCGGCGGCCTTGGCCGCACGGTCCGCCACAGTTTAGCCCCGGCGGACCGGACGCCCGGTGGGACCGGCGGGGACGATCCTCACCCGGCCCCTGCGGATTCAGATAGCGCACCGATACGCTCCCGGGGCAGGCCAAGATCATGAGCTTTCGTACGCGGCTAACTGGTTTCTTCTTGCTGATCGTCTTGATCCCCATGACGGCGGTTGGCTTTTTGGTGTTTCGGCTTATCGATGACAGCCAGCAGGGCAAGGCCGACGCCCACGCCAACGGGATCGCCAGCGCCGCCGCCAGCGTGTATCAGCAGGCCAGCCGCTCGGCCAGCTACGACGCGCGCACGGTCGCGCGGGCCCTGGAGAACGTCAACGGCAAGCTCCTGCAGCGGCGGGCCGCCGCGCTGGTCGCCCAGGTCGGCATCGTCCGGGTGACGGTCGCCGATGGCCGCCGGACGGTCGCCGATGTCGGCGGCCGCACCGCGGTCGCTCCTGGCGTGGCCATCGTCCGCGCCGACGCGCACCACCCGGCCCGGACGGTCACGCTGTCCGAGCTCCCCGCCGACGAGTACGCCGGCCAGATCAGCGGCCAGGGGTTCGGCATCGTCGTTCGCCAGGGCCACCGGACCCTGGCCGCCACGCTGCCGGTGGCATCGGGCCGCTCGCTGCCCCGGGTGGGTCAGCTCACGCTGGGCGGCAAGGCCTACCAGGCCGTGACGATGAGCTTCAACGGGTTCGGGTCGACCCAGGTGAACGTCACCGTCCTCTCCAACCCGTCGACCACCGCCGGTTCGATAGGCACCGACCGTCTCGTCGCGGTGCTCTTCATCCTCGCCTTCGTCGTGCTCGCTGCGTCCTTCGCATTCCTCGCCTCCAAGGCCCTTCAGGGTCAGCTGCGCGGGTTCCTCGAAGCGGCTCGGCGCTTGGGCAGCGGGGACTTCTCCGCGCCGGTCCCCACCCACGGCAACGACGAGTTCGCCGCCCTGGGCGACGAGTTCAACAACATGTCACAGCAGCTTCAGCGCCGGCTCAGCGAACTCGAGCTCGAGCAGTCCCGGGTCCGGCGCTCGATCCGCAATATCGGAGATGCCTTTGCGTCCAACCTTGACCGGGACGGCCTCCTCGAGCTCGCTCTGAAGACCGCGATGGACGCCACCACGGCCGATCGCGGCCGCGTCAGCGGCCGCGCGCACGCCGACGCCGCCCTAGGCGAGGTCACTCATTTCGGCCCCCTGGACGGGCTCGAGCCCCAGATCCTCGAGTCCGAGCGCACGGCGCTGGAGGATGACGGCATCGGGCAGGCGCCCGGCGAGAATCTCAGCGTGGCCAGCGTCGCCCTCGGGGCGATGGCTCCGGGAGGCCCGACCTACGGTGTGATCACGGTCGTGCGCAGCGGCCGGGCCTTCAGCGAGGACGATCTCGAGCTGCTCCGTTCGCTGGCCATTCGCGCTTCACTGGCCCTCTCCAACGTGCACCTGCACCACGACGTGCAGCGCCAGGCGGTGACCGATGACCTGACCGGACTGACGACCCACGGCCACTTTCAGGAGCTGCTCGGAGCTGAGATGGAGGAGGTTCGGCGCTACACCTATCCGGTCGGTCTGGTCATGCTCGACCTTGATGACTTCAAGGCCATCAACGATCTCCACGGCCATCAGCAGGGAGATGTCGTCCTCCGGGCCGCCGCCGAGGTCCTCAGAGACACCAAGCGCGACGTCGATGTGGCGGCTCGTTACGGCGGCGAGGAGCTTGCCCTGATCCTGCCCCACACCGATCTCGACGGGACCTACACGATCGCCGAGCGCGTCCGCGAGGCGATCGAGCTCGCTCGGATCCCGCTGCTCAAGTCCGCGGGGAGCCTTCGGATCACCGCCAGTGTTGGCGTCGCCGCCGCGTCGGAAGGCGACAAGAATGAGCTCATCGCCGCCGCCGACGCGGCCTTGTACACGGCCAAGCGCA
>JBOGYN010000026.1:0-11073 GCA_050696855.1 Solirubrobacteraceae bacterium
GCGCGGCCGCGATCTGGTCCACGCAGCAGGGCTCGTTGCTGCTCTGGGTGATGCTGATCTCGTGCTGGTCGAGCCTGGCGTTGTTCTTGACCCGGCGGCGGGTCCGGGAGATCGCCCCTTATGCCCAGGCCGTGCTGTTCTCGCTCTGCACGTTCTTCGTCGGTCTCAACATTTTCTTCGCCAACCCGTTCGCGACCAGCTCCACTCCCCCGAGCGAGGGCGCAGGCCTGGATCCGCTGTTGCGCCACACGACGATGATGTTCCACCCCCCGATGCTCTACTCGGGCTACACGCTGATGATGGTCCCGTTTGCGTTTGGGGTCGGGGCCCTGATCAGCGGCCGCCTGAGCGCCGAATGGATCGCCGTCAGCCGGCGGTTCGCGCTCGGGGCCTGGCTGTGCCTGGGCGTCGGCATCCTGCTCGGCGCCCGGTGGTCCTACATCGAGCTGGGCTGGGGGGGCTACTGGGCCTGGGATCCGGTCGAGAACGCGGCGCTGATGCCGTGGCTGTGCGTCACCGCCTTCATCCACTCGATCATGATCCAGGAGAAGCGGGGGATGCTGAAGGTCTGGAACGCCTCGCTGGTGCTGGCCAGCGGCACGCTGGCGATCATCGGCACGTTCCTGGTCCGCTCGGGAATCCTGAGTTCGATCCACGCCTTTGTCAGCGATCCGACGCTGAACTTCTCGTTCGTGGCTTTGATCGCGGTGATGGTGATCGGGTCGGTCAGCCTGGTGACCTGGCGGCGCCCCGGCCTGCGCACCGAAGCCCGGCTCGACTCGCTCATCTCCCGAGAAGCGGTGTTCATGTTCCAGAATCTGCTGCTGATCGCGCTGGCTGCGGTGGTCTTCTGGATCACCTTTTTCCCGCTCATCTCCGAGGCGATCACCGGCACGCGGGTGTCGGTGGGTTCCCCCGCCTTCGAGCCGTTTGTCGTCCCGCTGGCGCTGATGATCGTGCTCCTGTCCGGGATCGGGCCGATCATCGCCTGGCGCCGGGTCACGGTGGCCAAGCTGCGGCGCAGCTTCGGTGTCCCGGTGGCGGCCACGCTCGTGACCCTGGTCGTGCTCCTGCTCGTGGGGGCGCAGGCGGACGTGTTGGCGCTGCTGATGTTCTGCGCGGGGGCGTTCGTGGTCTCGGCCGTCGCCCATGAGTTCTGGCGGGGGACCCGAGCCCGGCAGGCCATGACCTCTGAGCCGCCGCCGGCGGCGCTGTTCGGACTCGTACGTCGCAACCGGCGGCGTTACGGCGGCTATCTCGTCCACGCGGGCGTCGCGGTGGCACTGATCGGCGTGGCCGCCTCGACCTCCTTCCAGCACTCGAGGTCCGCCACGATCGGACCGGGCCAGAGCGTGACCAGCGACGGTTACCGCTTCACGTATGTGAAGCCGACGGCGGTGGCCACAGCCGAGAAGATCTCGTTCGGGGCCGAGATCGCCGTGGCCCACAGCAGCGGCGGCGGCCGAGTCGCCACCCTGCACACGAGCTACGGGCTGTACCCCTCGCAGGACCCGACGCACCCGGTGGGCCGTTTCTTTCTCGGGTCGCAGGAGAGCCAGGTGGGCCTGAAGTCGGGCTTCACCCAGGACATCTGGACTGACGTGCACCCCAACATCACCCCGCTCAATGGGCTCATCGCTCGGGGTGACGCAGTCCTCGGCAAGGCTCTGACCGACGCCTTGCGCCAGCCGCCCGCGACCCAGTCACGGACCCTCTCGGTGCTCTATCAGGACCGGGACATCGCGATCCGAGGCATCGCCCAAAGGTTCGTCACCCACCCCTGGAAGGCGACCTTCCTGATCATCGTCTCGCCCCTGGTCACGTGGCTGTGGCTGGGCGCGATCATCGCCGCCCTGGGCGGGCTGATTGCCCTGTGGCCGATGTCCCCGCCGCGCCCGCGCCGGACGCCGGGCGTCCCCCCGGCTCTCGATGGCGGCCAGGCCGCCGCGCCGCCCGTCCGGGCTCGGGAACTGGTGTAGCCGTGGCCTACGTGATCGTCCTCGTCGTGCTCGCCGTGGCCATCTACGTGATCTCGGCTCCGTTTCGCGAACAGCGCGGCTCGCGCGAGTCAGAGCGGACGGCGAATCGCATCGCCGAGCTCGAGGCGGCCCGCGATGCCAAATACCTCGAGATTCGCGATGCCGAGCTCGACCTGCGCACCGGCAAGCTGTCCGACGAGGACTACGCGGCCATCGATCGTTCGCTGCGGGCCGAAGCGATCGAAATCATGCACGCCCTGGACGCCGTGTCACCCGAACCGGCTGGCGCCACCACTGAGGAATCCCCCGCTACCATCGCCCCATGACTGCGATTCTCGAGGTTGTCCAGATCGTCATCTGCGTCGGTCTGGTGTTCCTGATCCTCATGCACTCGGGCAAGGACGCCGGCCTGTCGGGCGCCTTCGGTGTTGGCACCGGTGCCGGGCCGCTGGGCGGTGGCTCACTCGTCGAGCGCAACCTGAACCGCTGGACGATCGGCTTCGCGGTCCTGTTCGTGATCAACACCGTCGTGTTGATCCGCATCTCCTGACCGCCCGAGTCTCTCCATCACTGCCTACTCCGCGCGCCGTCTTTCGTCGCGTCCCCGCGCGACCCATAGCTGGTAGCCGGTCCGAGCCAGGTGGTCAGCGCGGCCGGCAGGCCTGGGTCGGCTGGCTCTCCGACCCAGGCGACGTATCCGTCGGGCCGGATCAGCACAGCAGTGGGAGCGGTGACCGCGCCAAGGGCAGGAAGCTCCCACGGACCGTCGCATGTCGCGTCGATCAGCTGGACCCGGTCAGTCCATGGAGTGATGGCAAAGCCGCCGGGTTCACCGAGGTTGAGTAGCACCGGCTTGGCATCGTGCAGCAGGGTGAAGACCCGCAGTGGCCCGTCGGCGGTGACGAGGTCGAGGTCGGGCATGCGGCGTCCGAGCAGCGGGTGTCCCTCGCCGAGGTCGTAGTGAATGTCCAGACCGGACATCATCGCGGCGAATCGTGTGCGAGGCTCGTCCATGCTGAGCAGCTCGGAGAGGGTGTCGCGCAAGGCCTCGATACGCTCGTCGGAGCGCAGGAGCACGGTTTGCGCCATGGTGTTGCGCAGCACGCGGGCAGCGACCGGGTGGCGCTCGGCATGGTAGGTATCGAGAAGGCTTTCTGGCGATGTCCGGTTGACCACCTGGGCCAGCTTCCATCCCAGATTCACCGCATCCTGCACGCCGGTGCCCAGGCCCTGTCCACCGACCGGGTAATGCACGTGCGCCGCGTCGCCGGCCAGCAGCACCCGTCTGTCGCGGTAGGACGCCGCCTGCCGAGTCATATCGGTGAACCGGGAGATCCAGGTGGGAGTGTGGATCCCGTAATCGGTCCCGTACACGGCGATGAGCGCCTGGCTGAGATCACGAAGGGTCGGCTCACCGGTTTGCCCGACGCGCTGTTCGCTCACCAGGACCCGCACCCGCCCTGAGTCCTCCAACCTGCTCAGCGAACGGATGCCCTTGTCGTCGCGGCGGATACCCCACTCCGGTTCCTCGGCGAGCTCGACCTCGGCGATCAGGCTGCTCGTCGTCGGATCCCATCCGGGGAACTCAATACCGGCGGCCTTGCGGATCAGGCTGCGCCCTCCGTCGCACCCGACGAGGTATCCCGCCCGCAACGACTGGCCGTTGGACTGCTCGACGTCGACGCCGGCGTCGTCCTGCGCGAAACCCGTCACTTCACGTTCGCGATAGATCGGCACCTCCAGCTCGTCGACCCAGCCGGCCAGTATGCGCTCGATGTGACGCTGCCCCAGCCCGAGCCCGTAGTTGTGCCGAGTGGGAAAGTCGCTGATGTCCAAAGGGATCCAGGAGAACCCCCCGACCTGAGCCACCTGTCCCTGCGAGAGGAACCGATCGGCGATTCCCCGCTGATCGAGAACCTCGATCGTGCGTGAGTGCAGACCGCCTGCGCGCGAGCCGTCGAGGTCCTGGCTGGCGCGTCGCTCGACAATCGCGACGTCGACCCCCGCCAACGCCAACTCGCCCGCCAGCATCAGCCCCGTCGGACCGCCTCCGGCGATCACCACCGCATGCTCGCTCTTCCCCATTTCGCAGCTCCCTTTCCAGTTGGTTCCGGCTTGCGGCGGGCGATTATGGGGCACTTCTCAGCGCCTCATGAGACGCTCTTGTGCGGTATAAATTGGAAGTGGAGAGCAGGGAGGGCCAAGCGGTACTGGCGGTGACCTCGACTGTTAGTCCGGGGCGCCGCCGCCGAGCCGGTCGACCAGTCGCAGCAGGTCGAGCGGGCTGAACGGCTTGGTCAGGAACAGATCGGCGCCGGCCTCTTCGGCGCGACGCTCGGTCTGGTCACCTTGGGCGGCGGTCAGCATCACGATCGTCGCCTCGCTGATCTGCGGATCGGCGCGCATCTCCCGGCAGGTGTCGATGCCGTCCATGCGGGGCATGTCGACGTCGAGAAAGACGATCGCCGGCCGGGTGTCGCGGGCCAGGGCCAGGGCCTCGATGCCGTCGGCGGCCTCGTGCAGCTCGAACCCGGAGACGTCCTCGAGGGTGGTGGCGACCAGTTTGCGAATGAACTGATCGTCGTCGACAACGAGGACCGCGCGGCTCATGGGGCGACCGTCCCGATGCGGATGAAGGTCTCGTCGTCGATTGCGTTGAACGCGGTCACCACTCGGGGGTCGAAGTGGCTGCCCGAGTCGCCGGAGATGATCCCGCGGGCCTCGATGAGCGACGAGGCGGGGCGGTAGGGGCGATCGGTGGTCAGCGCGTCAAACACGTCGGCCACCGCGAACACGCGGGCAGCGAGGGGGATCTCCTCGCCGCTCAGGCCGTCCGGATAGCCCGAGCCGTCCCACCGTTCGTGGTGAGAGCGCACGACTTGGGCCGCCTCGGTGAGAAATTCGATCCCGGATACGATCTCGGCGCCGATCACCGGGTGGCGGTTCATCAGCGCTCGCTCCTCGGCCGAAAGCGACCCCGCCTTGTAGAGGATTCGATCGGGAATGGCGACCTTGCCGATGTCATGGAGCAGGAAGCCGAATTCGATCTCGGGCGCTTCGGGCCGGGCCATGCCCAGGGAGCGGGCGAGCTCGATCCCGTAGGCGGCGACCCGCTCGGCGTGCTTACCCGTGTAGGCGTCGCGCGCCTCGACGGCGCCGGCCAGCGCCCGGACCGTCGCGGCGTACGAGCGCGACAGCTGCAGCGAGCGCGCGCGCTCCTGCTTGAACGTCTCACGCAGGTCCGCGGCATAGCGTTCCAGCTGGCGCTCGTTGTCGGCGGCCTCGCGCTCTCTCCGGGCCAGCTCGGCCCGGAGACGCTCGATCTCCGCCGTCAGCTCAGCCTCGTGCCTGAGCTCCATTGTCTCCCTGCTTGATTTTCTCTGACTCGCCGCGCAGCGCATGAAGGAGCGCCAGAGCAGCGTCCTCCACCGGCACCACTTCCATCCCGAGCTTGACAATGCCCGGCGGTGTCGGGGTCTGCTCGTCTGAGAATAGGATCACCGCGCGTCGGAGGCGCCGTCCCCGGAGATCGAGCGCCTGCAGAGCGGCGTGCGGATTGCGGATTCCGACGTCGATCAAGGCGACCTCGAAGCGCCGTTCCCCGCACACGCGGGCCGCGGCGGCGCCGGTTGTCTCCCACTGGTGCTCGATACCGAGCTCGTCCAGGGCCGGCTCGAGCGTGACCTGCATGTAGGCGCGGCCGACCACCAGGACCCGGGAGCGCCCGGCCCGGACGGCGGCCGCGAGCACATCACGCAGTTCGGTGGCGTCGATCGGCTTTCCGACCGTCCACTCGCCGGCCAGCTCCCGCCGCCCGGAGAAGACCGACACGAACAGGATCGGGATCGCCCGCAGCTCGGGGTCCGCCCGGATCTGGCGCAGGACCTCAAAGCCGTCCATGTCCGGCATCAGGATGTCGAGCGTGATCGCGTCGTAATGCTCAGAGCGCAGCTGCGCGAGTGCCTCCTCGCCGTCGGTGGCAATCGTCGCCCGGACGTCGAGCGGGGCCAGCTGGCCGGCGATCAGGGCGGCGACGTCGGGCTCGTCGTCGACGATCAGCACGCGCCGCCCGCGGATCACCTCGACCGCGAGCTCATCCTCGGGGCCAACGACCGCGGCGGGGAGGAAGACGTGGAAGGTGGTCCCGCGCCCTGGCTCTGACTCGATCTCGATCTCGCCTTCGTGCAGATCGACCAGCGACTTGACGATCGAGAGCCCGAGCCCGGTTCCGGGGATCGTCGTGTCGCTGGTCCGCGCCCGGAAGAAACGCTCGAATACCCGCCTGCGCTCGGCCGGGGTCATGCCGACGCCCGAGTCGGCCACGACGATCCGGACCCACGCCCGGTCGGCTTCGACGCCCACGTGGATGCGGCCGCCCGCTTCGGTGTAGAGGTGGGCATTGGTCATCAGATTGGCGATGATCTGGCGGATCCGGCCCGGGTCGGCAAGGGCGAGCGGCAGTGCCGGGGCCACGTAGATTCCCAGCTGCTGATCCTTCTCGGCGATCCGCGGGCCCATCAGCTCGGCGACCTCGCGAACCGCTTCGCCGATGTCGATCGGACGGCGCGCGATCTCGACGCTGTCGGCTTCGATTCGAGCCACGTCAAGCAGATCGTTGACGAGCTCGACCAGCCGGTCGGTCGAGCGCAGGATGATGTCGACGAACTCCTGCTGGCGGGGGGTCATGTGCTCGCTTGAGCGGCTGAGCAGCTCGATGAAGCCCTTGATCGAGGTCAGGGGGCTGCGCAGCTCGTGCGATGCGGTGGCGACGAACTCGCTCTTGGCCCGCTCGAGCCGGGTCCGCTCGGCCACGTCCCGGACCGTCCAGACGACGCCCTCGGCCGTTTCGCCGGTGCTGCCCAGCGGCGCCGCCGTCACGGCGAGGACACGCTCGTCGAGCTGGATCACCGTCTCCTTCTCCAGGGCGACCGCCAGGGGCGGCAGCGGACTGCCCGGGCGGTCGACCGGGTCACCGGGAGCGAGCTCGGGGAGGAGCGCGGCGGCGCGTGGGTTGGCCGTCTGGATCCGGCTGGTACCCGGCTCGGTCACGAGCAGGCCGTCGCCCAAGCTCTCAATCGTGACCGCCAGCCGCCGGCGCTCCTCCTCGATCTGGGCTTGGGCTCGGGTCAGGTCGTCGCCCATCGCGTTGAAGGCCGTACCGAGGTCACGCAGCTCGCGGGGACCGGCCGGGCGCACGCGCCGGGCGCGCGCCCCAGCGGCCAGCTCGCGGGTCGCCGCGACGAGCTCGTCGAGCGGTCCTCGCATCGAGCGCACCAAGGCGGTGATGAGGGCCAGTGCAGCGACCACGGCGAGCAGCCCGGCCCCGGCGACCACGGTCAGCGCCGATCGCGACTGGCTGCGGGCGTGCCGATCGGCGACCCGCTGGAGCAACTGCTGGCGGTCCTGGGTCTTGGCGGCCAGGGCCGCCGCCTGGTCGAGCGGTCCGCCGCCCGCCTCCGCGACTCCCAGGCGTCCGGTGTCGGCCAGGTCACGGGCCCGACCCTGAGCGTCGATCTGGGCCGCGACCAGCCCGGCACTGACCGGATCAGAGCGGGCAAAGCCCAGGGCAATCGCGGCCGCGCGGTCATAGAGGCGTCGGGCCCGAGCCCGCGGCAGAGCGAGGGCGGCGGGTGCTCCTCTGGGCGCGCGCAGAAGCGCGTCCTCCGCGACCCCGGCGCTCGACAGATTGGCCACCGCGGTGGCCAGCTCGGACGTATGCACCAGGGTGCGTTCGTAGGTCTGGCGTGAGCTGTAGAGGCTGACCACCCCCCCGGCCGCGACCGCGGCGAGTACCACGGTCAGGCCGGTCAGAGCAAGGCGCAGCGAACGCGCGATCGATAGACGCATGACAGTCAGGAATCCGGACGGGACCGCGATCGTACTGCCGGAAGTCCGTCAGCCTGCACGCGCGGATGCGGGGGCTGGTAACCGACCAGGCCGGTTACCATCGGTCAGGATGGGCCTTGCCCGCACGTGGAAAGAATGGATCTCCGCCCGTGTCTGCGGGCGACGCGCGTTGCCGCTTGCGCTGACGGCACTCGTGGTGGCCTGTGGCAGCCAGTCGGCCAAGGCCATCAACCCCGGGCCGCCCGCGGGTGGCGCGGGCGGCACGGCCGCCGTCGCTGTCGCACCTGGCGACTGGCCGACCTTCGGCTATGACTCCGCGCGCAGCGGCGTGGCCCCGGCATCGGGCATCACGGCGGCCAACGCGCGCCAGCTGATGTTGCGCACGGTGCAGATCGACGGGATCGCCGACACGGCGGCGGTCGAGCTGCACGGGGTCAAGGTCCACGGGCGCCGCCACGACCTGGCCCTCGTCACCACCACATACGGCAAGACGATCGCGATCGACCCGGGCACTGGCCGCCAACTCTGGGAGTTCCGGCCCCCCGGCGTCAACGCCACCCCGGGTAACCCCCAGGTCGCCACGTCTACCCCGACCGTCGATCCCACCCGGCGCTACGTCTATAGCGCGAGTCCCAACGGCGTGATCCACAAGCTCTCGGTGGCCACCGGCGGCCAGGTCTGGGGACGGAGCGTCACCTTTGATGCCCATCACGAAAAGCTGGCCTCGGCGCTCAGCGTCAGCGGTCGGTATCTGGTTGTCGCGACCGGGGGCTACATCAGCGACATCCCCCCCTACGACGGGCACGTGGTGACGATCGACCGGGCCAGCGGCCGGATCGTCCAGGTCTGGAACACCGAGTGCTCCAACCAGCATCGACTGATCCGCGCCACCTCGTGCCCGGTCACCACCAACCGTGGCGACGACGCGATCTGGGGCCGGGCGGGGCCGGTGATCGAGCCGGGGAGCAGACGGATCCTCGTGGCCACCGGCAACGGGCCGTTCGACGGTCACACGAACTGGGGCAACAGTGTGCTCGAGTTGACGCCCGACGCCAGCCACCTCCTGCACAACTGGACGCCGGTCAACGGGAACCAGCTCAGCGGCGCGGACCTCGACGTGGGCAGCACCTCGCCGGTCGTGCTGCCGCCCTACCACGGCCTGCGCCTCGCCGTCCAGGGCGGCAAGGACAGCAAGCTGCACCTGCTCGACCTGGCCCGACTGAACGGGACCACGGGACAGGCGAGCGGGCGCCTGGGCGGTGAGCTGCAGCAGATCTCCGCCCCCGGTGGTGACCTCGTCTTCAGCGCGCCGGCGGTGGAGACGATCGGCGGCACGGTCTACGTGTTCGCGACCACCGCGTCGGGCACCGCCGCGTACGAGCTCGTCGGCGGCGGGCGTCCACGGCTGCGCGTCGCCTGGCAGAACGGCACCGGCGGCACGAGCCCGGTGCTCTCCGGCGGCCTGCTCTTCGTCTACAACCAGCAGGACGGTGCGCTCATCATCCGCAACCCGCTGAGCGGCGCCCAGATCCGGTCACTCCCGGTGCCCCACGGTCACTGGAACAGCCCGATCGTGGTCGGGGGGCGGATCATCCTGCCCACCGGCAGCTACTTCGACCACAGCACCTCGAGCACGGTCGCCATCTATCACCTGCCCGGGCGCTAGCTCCCAGCTCTACGTATCTGGCTCGAATGGTGTCGCGCCTACGGAGGAATGCAGACTCCGGTTTTCCGTTCTCGGCAGCCGTTCGCCCGGACCTCGGCATGGTTCGAGCGCAGCCAGACGTGCTGCATCTAAGTACCGCATATGGTGCATAAGTCACAGCACGTCTCCGGGACTGCTCCCCGGACGCGAGTCAGAGGCCGGCGCGGACCTCGGCGGCGGCCCGCTCGCCCGAGCGCACGGCGCCGTCCATGTAGCCGGTGAAGACCTCGGCGGTCTCGGTCCCGGCCCAGTGGACGCGCCCCACCGGCGTGCGCAGCGCGCTGCCATAGTCGCTCCACGCGCCCGGCGGCAGGTGCGCGGAGTAGCAGCCGCGCGTGTACTCCTCAGCCGACCAGTTGTGCTCGATGACCGCGTGGGGATGGGCGGCCGCGGGGCCGAACAGGCCCACGAATGAGCCCAGCACCGCGCGGCGGCGCGCGGCGGCGCTCAACGTGCCCAGCCGGCGCGCCTCGCTGCCCGCCACGAAGCCGAGCAGGACCCCGGGGCGGCCGCCGGGGGGAGAGTTGTCATACGTGAAGTGGATCGGCGACCGGTCGCTGTAGGCAGAGCCGCTCAGCCCCTGGTCCCGCCAGAAGGGCTCGCGATAAACGGCCTCGACCTTGATGATCGATCCCTGGGGGGTCCGCTGGGTGAGCTGATCGCGCAGGGCGGGGAGCACCGGCGTGTAGTTGATCCGACCGGCCAGGGTGGGGGCGATGGCAACGATGACTCGCCGGGCGCGCCAGACGCCGGTGTCGGTGGTGATCACAACGCCGGTGCCTGACTGGGCGATCCGCCGCACCGGCGCGTTGGGGACCACGCGACGGCCGAGTCGGGCCGCCATCCGGATCGAGACCAGCTGCGAGCCGCCTACGAAACGCGAGTCCTGGGCGCCGCCGGCCGTGCTGGTCAGGTTGATGATCCCGTTCCCGGAGCGCAGGTAGAAGAGAAAGTGCAGCAGCGAGAGATCGCGCGGCTCGGCGCCGAACACCGCTCGGACGGCGAGATCGAGCAGGAAGCGGGCCCCCGGGGTGCTTGAGTTGGCGAGGATGAAGGTCTCGGTTGTCTGGCCGTCGAGCGCGGCCGCACCCGGGGCGGTCCAGGGCCGATCGAGCGGGATCGTCGCGGACAGCTGCACGATCTTGGCCAGCAGGTTGCCGAAGTCGTCGGCATCGGCGCTGGGCAGCGGCGGGATCAGGCCGCTGAAGTGGCTCACCGCGCCCTGATACTGAAACAGCTGCGCGCCCTTGACGTAGGTCTTGAATGTCTTGACCCCGAGCCCCTTGGCCCGGGCAAGGATCCGGTCCTGCCCCGGGCCGACCCACTGGCCGCCGACCTCGATCACATGGCCGCCGCCCAACGCGTGGTTCAGTGTGCGGCCCCCGACTCGGTCACGGGCCTCCAGAACGACCACCGAGTGACCAGCCCGGACCAGGTCAGTGGCGGCGGTTAGGCCGGCCAGTCCGGCGCCCACCACCACGACGTCGGCCGAGCGCGCGGTGCCGGCCGCCGAGCGGGCCGCGGCCGGTCCGACGTCGGCGA
>JBOGYN010000027.1:0-2971 GCA_050696855.1 Solirubrobacteraceae bacterium
GGCTAGGCTAGCGCTGGCTGGCCGGCCTGGTTAGCCGGTTTGTCGTGCCCGGAGCATCTCGGGACGCAGGGGCAACGGCGTCAACTGATGCTCGGCGCCACTGAGCTCGCCACCGAGCGCGTCGGCGACCGCGTTGGCGATCGCCGCCCCGGCGCTGACCACGCCGGCCTCGCCAGATCCCTTGACGCCCAGTGGGTGGGCCGTCGCGGGATCGTGATGGGGCAGCTCCAGCGCGACGGTGTCGATTGGCGGCACTTCGACCGCCGTTGGCATCAAATAGTCCATGAAGGAGGTCACCAGCGGCTGGCCCGACTCGTCGTAGGCGAAGCGCTCGAGCAAGGTTCCCGCGACGCCCTGGGCGGCACCACCGACGAACTGGCCGTCGACGAGCTGCGGGTTGACCATCCGCCCCACGTCCTGACAGACCACGAGGCGCTGGAGCGAGACGGCGTCCGTATCGGGGTCGACACCAACCACTGCCAGCGTGGCGCCCATGTCGAACGTCGGAGCCGGCTGCTGGTAGCGAAACGCCCCCTCACAGCCGAGCTCGGCGACCGTCACTCCGCCGCTCGGCTGGCCGCGGGGACGCACGAGTCCGCCGGGCAGGAGCTCGAGGTCGGAGGCGGCGATCTCGAGCCGCTCGGCGGCTGCGTCGAGCGCGTTACGGCGCAGCTGTGCCGCCGCGCCGATCACCGCTCCGCCGCCGACGACGGTGGTGCGGCTGGCGTAGGCGCCAAAGCCGTGCGGCACGAGATCGGTGTCGTGATGCACGACCTCCAGCCACTCGAACGGCACCTTCAGCTCATCGGCCGCGATCTGAGCCAGAGCCGTGCGAACCCCCTGGCCGAGCGACGCTACGCCTACGTAGAGGATGTAGCGGCGGTCACTGGCGGCAACGATCCGCGCGTACTCGTAGCGACCAAAGGCCCCCTCCTCCACGTGCGCCGCGACGCCGACGCCGACTGCCTCGCCGGCTGCCCGCCGCCGCTTCGCCTCCTCCGCCACGCGCTCGTACTCGCCGCGGGCCAGCAGGGTTTCGAGCACGGTGCCGAAGTCCCCGGCGTCGTACAGGATCGGATCGTTGCCCTCGCCGAGGTCCACGCGGAACGGCATCGCCGTCACCGGCACGAGGTTGCGCCGCCGCAGTTCGGCGGGGTCGGCACCAAGCTCGTGCGCGGCGCGGTCGATCATCCGCTCCCGGAAGAACGTCGCCTCGTACTGCGACGGCCCCCGGTAGGTGCCCGAGGGGGTCTTGTTGGTCAGCACGCTCGTGGCCTCGATCTCGAACCCGCGCCAGCGGTACGGGCCCGGGAGGTGTCGCATCAGGATCCACGGCAGCAGCAGCGTGCCGTGGGTGCGGGCGTATGCCCCCTGGTCGACGATGCCCCGCGCCCGGAACGCCAACAGCTGTCCGTCGCCGGCGACGCCCAGCTCGATAGTGCACGACACCTGGCGCGAGTGGTTGGTGGCGAGGAAGTGCTCGCGCCGGTCCTCCACCCACTTGACCGGCTGGCGCAGTGCGATCGCCAGCCACGGGATCAGGAAGTCCTCGGGATAAAACTCTCCTCGGGCGCCGAACCCGCCACCCACATCGGGCTCGACGAAGCGGATCGAGGACTCCGGAAGCTCGAGGAAACCGGCCAGGATCGCGCGGTTGAAATGCTTGACCTTGGTTGGGCCCCACACGGTCAGGCGCTGGGTCTCAGAATCAAACGCGGCCAGCAGGCCCCGGGTTTCAAGCGGGGTCGCAGCTTGGCGCTCGACTCGCAGGTGGTCGCGGACCACCACGGCCGCCTCCGCCAACAGCTGCTCGACGTCCTCGCCGTGGCGCGCGTGCAGACGGTTGATGACGTTCCCGGAGACTGCCTCGGCGTGCAGCGGCTGTGCATCGAGGCGGGCAGCTTGCTCTGCGTCGAGGAGCGGCGCGAGCGGCTCGATCTCGACGCCGACCGCGCTGGCGGCGTCCTCGGCGCGATATGGGTCGGTGGCGACAACCACAGCAACCGGTTCGCCGACGTATCGCACCGTGTCGGTGGCGAGGGGAGGCTGCGTTACCGGCCCAGCCTCATCGGAGGGCATCATCCGCACCGGGATCCGCAGCGGGGGAATATCGCTCGCGGTGATCACCGCCACGACCCCGGGAAGCGACCGGGCGGCGTCGGTCACGACCGCGCGCAGGCGGCCATGCGCGACCTCGCTGCGCACGATTCGGGCGGCGAGCTGGCCCGGCTGTCTCAGATCATCGAGGTACTGCCCGCGCCCGACGAGCAGCGGTCCGTCCTCGACGCGCAGCAGCGAGCGCCCGACGTGGGAGTGCGCGGCCGTGGTAACGGCGCTCACTCGGCGGCCCGCTTGGCGCGCGCCGTGCGCGCACGGCGCCGCGGTCGCCGCTTGGGTGGCTCCTCCCTGGCCAATCGCTGCACGACCTCCGGCGTCAGCGGCAGCGCGGAGAGCGACCATCCGGCGGGGCCGATGGCATCGGCCACGGCGGCCGTGATGGTGGCGGCGGTGGCGATGATCCCGCCTTCGCCGGCGCCCTTGGCCCCCGAGACCGGATCGTCCTCGGCGGTCTCGCCGAGCTCCAGCAGGACCACGTCGACGTCGGGGATCTCGGTCGCGGTGGGCAGCGCGTAGTCCATGAAGCTGGTCGACAGCGGCTGCCCTTCGGGGTCGTAGGCGAACTCCTCGAACAGGGCGCCGCCGATGCCCTGGGCGGCCGCCCCGCGAACCTGCCCCTCGAGCGTGAGCGGGTTGATCGCGCGGCCCACCTCGTAGGCGATCGCGTAGCGCTCAAGCTCGACCGCCCCCGATTCGCCATCGATGCGCACAAGGCCGACGTTGGCGCCGCTGAGGATGTGCGAGCCGCCCTCGGGTTCGTAACGATGGCGTCCCTGCACGCCCAGCTCGGACATCGCCACCCCGCCGCTCGGCTGGCCGCGCGGGCGGATGATGCCGCCGTCGAGAACCTCGA
>JBOGYN010000028.1:0-1741 GCA_050696855.1 Solirubrobacteraceae bacterium
CCCCCGGCCGTCCGATCGACGAGGAACGCGGTGACACCGGTGAACCCCAGGTCCGAGTTGATGGTGGCGTAGACGAGGAACACCCCTGCCGCGGGCGCGTTGGTGACGAAGCGCTTGCTGCCCGAGAGGATGTACCGGTCGCCGTCGCGCCTGGCCGACGCCTTGAGGGCCAGCGCGTCCGAGCCCGCCTCCGCCTCGGTGATGGCGTGCGCGCCGATCAGCGCTCCGCCGCACATCGGAGGCAGCAGCCTGGCGCGCTGCTCGTCGGTGCCGAATCTCCAGATGGGAACCTCGACCGCCCAGGTGTGCGCGCCCATGGCCATGAGCAGCCCGTTGTCGCGGCACCCCTGCCCCAGCCCCTCCAGCGCAAAGGCGCAGGCGACCGGGGCCACGCCCTGGCCGCCCAACGATGTCGGGATGGGCAGGCCGAGCACGCCGTTCTCGGCGCAGAGACGCCAGCTCGCCGCATCCAGCTCCTGGGTCTTCTCGAGTGCGCGGATGCCGCCCCGGGGGACGCCCTCGCCCACCCCGCGGAGCCCGCGGTGAAGCGCCAGCTCCTCCCCGGTCCACGAGAAGTCCACGGCATCAACCGGCGGGGGCGGACTCGCGGGCCACGATCCTGCTCAGCGAGGTCGCGATCTCCTCATCGCTCACCGCACAGTCGATCATGCGTCCGCTGAGGTATTCGTCGTACGACGAGAGATCGAGAAGGCCGTGGCCGCTGCGGTTGAAGAGGATCACGCGCGCCGCCCCCTCGGCACGAGCGCGCGCGGCCTCGTCGATCGCGCACCTGATCGCGTGCATCGATTCCGGTGCGGGGAAGATGCCCTCGGCGCGCGCGAAGGCGATGCCCGCCTCGAAGACCGCCGATTGCGGATAGGCCACCGCCTCGATCATCTGGCGGTCGTACAGCGCGCTGATCAGCGGCGCCGCGCCGTGGTAGCGCAACCCCCCCGCGTGGATGCCCGGAGGGATGAAGGTGTGCCCGAGCGTGTACATCTTCAGCATCGGGGTCACCCGGGAGACGTCGCTGTAGTCCCAGGTGTACGTGCCCCGCGTCAGCTTGGGGCAGGCCTCCGGCTCGACCGCGATGAAGCGCGTGTCGCGGCCGTGCTCGAGCTTCTCGCGCAGGAAGGGGAAGGCGATCCCCGCGAAGTTGCTCCCCGCGCCGGTGTTGCCGATGACGATGTCGGGGTAATCGCCGGCCACCGCCATCTGCTGCAGCGCCTCCTCGCCGATCACGGTCTGATGGAGGAGCACGTGGTTCTCACCGCTGCCCACGGCGAACCGGCTGGAGTCGCCGGCTCGCGCCTGCTCGATCGCCTCGGCATTGGCGATGGCCATGCTTCCCCGGCAGTCGGGATCGCCGGCGAGTACCTGGCGGCCGGTGGCCGTGGACATGCTCGGGCTCTCGAGCACCTCCGCCCCGCTGGCCTGCATCAGGACGCGTCGATGGGGCTTCTCGCGGTAGCTGCATCGCACCATGAACACGGTGCACTCGAGCCCGAAGGCCTGGCATGCCGCGGCCAGGGCCGTGCCCCACTGACCGGCTCCCGTCCCGGTGGTGAGCCGCCTGATGCCGGCCTTCCGGTAGTAGTAAGCCTGGGCGATGGCGGTGTTGGGCTTGTGGCTGCCGGTGGGGCTCGCGCCCTCGTACTTGTAGTAGATGCGCGCGGGAGTCGCCAGCTCCTCCTCGAGCCGGCGAGCGCGAAACAGGGTGGTCGGCCGCCAGCGCCGGTAC
>JBOGYN010000029.1:0-4465 GCA_050696855.1 Solirubrobacteraceae bacterium
GAGTTCGGAACCGACCGGGTGATGGACACGCCACTGGCCGAATCGGCAATCATCGGCTGTGCGGTGGGCGCGGCTGTCGTCGGCCTGCGCCCGGTGTGCGAAATGCAGTTCGCCGACTTCATCTCGTGTGGCTTTGATCAGCTCGTCAACGTGGCGGGCAGGATGCACTACCGCCAGGGGCTGGCGGTGCCGATCGTGGTCCGGCTGCCCTCGGGCGGCGGCTTCTCCGGCGGCCCCTTCCACTCCCAGAACCCCGAGGCGCTGTTCATGCACTCACCGGGACTGAAGGTGGTGGCGCCATCAACCGCGCAGGACGCCAAGGGCCTGCTGCACCATGCCATCCACGACCCCAACCCGGTGTGCTTCATGGAGCACAAGCACCTCTACCGGCGGGTCAAGGGCGAGGTGTCAGAAGGCGTGTTCGAGACTCCGTTCACCGCGCGGGTGGCCCGGCCCGGGTCCGACCTGGTGGTGATCGCCTATGGGGCGATGGTCGATGTGGCTCTGGCAGCCACCGACGATCTCGAGGGTGCCTCGGTTGAGGTGCTCGATCTTCGTTCGTTGGTGCCGCTGGACGAGGAGGCAATCCTCGACTCGGTGGCCCGGTGCTCGAAGGTGGTGATCGTCGACGAGGCGAACATGACCTGCGCGGCCGGGGCGCAGGTGGCGGCGCTGATCGCCGAGAAGGCGTTCGAGGACCTGGACGGACCAGTCGTGCGGGTCGCCACCCCCGACGTGCCGATCCCGTTCTCACCGCCGCTCGAGCAGGCTGTCCTGCCCGGGGTCGACCGCGTGAAGGAGGCCTGCCGTGAGCTCCTCGCCTACTGACGTTTTGATCGATGTGACGATGCCCCAGATGGGGGTCTCGGTCGTCGAGGGGACGATCGTCGCCTGGCGCGTCGGGGTTGGCGATGCGATCGAGGCCGAGCAGACGATCTGCGAGATCTCGACCGACAAGATCGATACCGAGGTGCCGGCTCCGGCGGGCGGTGTCGTGGCCGAGATCCTCGTCGACGTCGACGCCACGGTCGAGGTCGGGACGGTGCTGGCCCGGATCGCTGGGGTGGGTGGGTCGCCGGCTCCGGCGGCCGATGCGGATTCGAACGGCGTCAGCGCCCCCGAGCCGGCGGCCGCGGCTCCTGCGCCTGCTCCGGCTCCTTCGGCTTCGTCCTCGGGGGCGCGTCGTGACCGCAGTGCCGGCCGCCGCTACTCCCCCGTGGTGATGCGGATCGCCGCCGAGCACGGCATCGACCTGGCCGGGGTGGCCGGGACGGGACGCGGCGGGCGCGTGCGCAAGCAGGACGTGCTGGCGTTGGTCAACGGCAACGGCGCGGGTGGCGGTGCGGGGGTGCCGGACGCCTCGGTGGACGATCCGCCTCTGCACATCGAGAGCCCCTACCGCCCCGATCCGGTCCCGGTGGACGCGGCTGCGGCCGGGGCGAGCGCGGCGTCGGGAGCGGGCGGAGACGGCGAACTGTCGCGGATGCGCCGCCAGATCGGTGTGCACATGAAGCGCTCGCTGGATACCGCGGCCACCTGCACCACCTGGATCGAGGTCGACATGAGCCGGGTGGAGGCGGAGCGGGCGCGACTGAGGGTGACGGCGCTGGCCTTCGTGGCGCGGGCTGTGGTGGTGGCCCTGCGCGAGTATCCGGCTTTGAACGCGTGGCTGGAGGGAGACCGTTACACGCGCGTGGACGAGGTCAACCTGGGGATCGCTGTCTCGCTCGGCGAGGACGGCTTAATCGTCCCGGTCGTCCACGGCGCGCACGAACTCTCCGAGGAGGGCCTGGCGGCCCGGATCCGGGACCTCGCCCGTCGCGCGCGGGCGCGGGAGCTGAGCGCCGACGATGTCCGGGGCGGCACCTTCACGATCACCAACCCGGGCCAGTACGGCTCGATCATGGCCACGCCGATCATCAACCTGCCCCAGGTCGGGATCCTCGACCTCGAGGCCGTGGTCAAGCGCCCGGTCGTGGTCACCGATGCCGGCGGCAACGATTCGATCGCGATTCGCCCGATGACGATCCTCGGTCTGAGCTGGGATCACCGCGCGCTCGACGGAGCGCTCTCGGCGCAGTTCCTGGCCGCGGTGAAACGCGAGCTCGAAGGGGTCGTACGCTAGCCGGGATGGGTTCGCTGTCGCGTGATCTGCCGGAGCTCTGGGTGTGCTCGCTGGGCACGCTGGAGTACCGCGAGGGCCTCGCGCTGCAGGAGCGCGTACGGGCCGCCCGCCAGGCGGACGCGATCCCGGATGTGATGCTGCTGCTCGAGCACTGGCCCGTGTACACGCGGGGCCGGCGCTCGGCGCCCGGCGAGCTGCCGATGGGCGAGGACTGGTACCGGATGCAGGGGATCGACGTGATCGAGACCGACCGCGGCGGGAAGGTCACGTACCACGGGCCAGGCCAGCTGGTCGGTTATCCGATCGTGGGCGTGGGCGATGTGGTCGAGTACGTGCGGACTCTCGAGCGGGGGTTGGTGGCCGCTCTGGCTGGGGAAGGGTTGGCTGATGCCCGGGCGCGGCCCGAGGATGGCCCCGACTACACCGGGGTCTGGGTGCAGGAGCGCAAGATCGCGTCGATCGGAGTGCACGTGGCTCGGGGCGTGACCACGCATGGCTTCGCCGTGAATGTTGAGAACGATCTCCAGCCGTTCTCATGGGTCGTCGCCTGCGGGCTCGACGGCGTCTCGATGACCTCGCTAATCAAGGAGACGGGACGGATGGCCGGGCAGATGCACTGCTTTCGCAAGCGGGCGGCGTTCGAGGTCGCGCAGGCGCTGGGCCGCCGCCAGCGGCTGGTGTCGGCGGCGCGGCTCGAGGCCGCGGTCGGGGCTGGGCCGCGCGCCCTGGCTTCCGCCTAGGCTGGCTCCAGCATATGGCTGGTAAATACACGCACCCTCTGAGCGTCGCACGAACCGCTCGAAACCTCTGTGCCAATTGGGCGATGATTGCGCCGCGGTAGCCTTAGAACCGTGACGGAACGCGAACATTCGACGCGGTCCCGGGCAAACCCCGGTGGAATCGCCGACGTGCTCTCCGTTCTCGGCCCCGACGTACTGCCTCACAAGAGCCGCAAGCCACCCTGGTTCAAGGTTCCTGCGCCCGGCGGACCGCGCTACCGCGAGCTGCAGCAGATGATCGAATCAGAGGGGCTGCACACCGTCTGCCAGGAGGCCGCCTGCCCGAACATCGGCGAGTGCTGGCAGCGTGGCACAGCGACATTCATGATCCTCGGGGATACCTGCACCCGCCGCTGCGGCTTCTGCAACGTCAAGACCGGCAAGCCGACCTGGAGCGACCCGCTCGAGCCCGCCCGCGTGGCTCGGAGCGTCGCGAAAATGAGGCTGCGCCACGCGGTCATCACCAGCGTCGACCGCGACGACCTCCCCGACTACGGCGCCGGCGCCTTCGTCGGCGTGATCCGCCAGATCCGCAGGCAGGCGCCGGAGACCCAGATCGAGGTCCTCACCCCCGATTTCCGCGGAGCCGAGATGCCGCTCGCCAAAGTGCTCGCCGAGCGTCCCGACGTGTTCAACCACAACGTCGAGGTCGTCCCCCGGCTCTACCCGGTCGCGCGCCGGGGCTCGACCTGGGAGCGCTCCAAGCGGGTGCTGCTCAACGCCAAGGAGTACGGCGGTGACGAAGTCACCACCAAATCCGGACTCATGGTCGGACTCGGGGAGTCGTTTGAGGAGATGGTCGATGCCCTGGGGCAACTGAGGGACAATGACGTTCAGGTCCTGACCGTCGGCCAGTACCTGCGCCCGACCGAGCGCCACCTGCCGATCGTCCGCTACTGGCATCCGGACGAGTTCAAGGCGCTGGAGACGGCCGCCTACGAACTCGGCTTTGACCATGTCGCCGCGGGTCCCCTGGTGCGCTCGAGCTACCACGCCGACCAGCACGTGGTCCAGAGCCAGCCCGGGCACGGTCCGCTCAGAGAGCTGGCCACCGCATGAACCGGCGCAAGCTGCTGATCGCCTTCGCCGCGATGGCGGTGCTCCTGGCGGTGCTGGCGCCCGAGGCCATGGCTCGGGCGGGCGGTGGCTCGTCGGGCTTCAGTGGTGGTGGCGGGGGCGGCAGCGGTGTCCACGGCAAGGGCGTTGCCCTCTACATCATCTTCCGCCTCCTGCTTGACATCGCGCTGATCGGCCATGGGCTCGGCTTCTTGTTCCTGATCGGTCTCGTGCTCCTGTACTTCTTCGTCACTCGCTGGCTGCCGGCCATGCAGGCGAACTGGGCCGAGCGGACCGCGGGCCGCGGCGGTGGTCACAAGAAGACTTCCGAGCGCGAGCGCCGGGTCGAACTGGCGGCGGCCGAAGCGGCCGACGAGAACCCCGAGTTCGACCCCGACCACGTGCGCAGCACCGCCCGCAACCTCTTCTTCGAGATCCAGAAAGCGTGGGACTCCGAAGACCGGGTTCACCTCCGCGGCCTGGTCGCCTCCGACCTGCTGGCCGA
>JBOGYN010000030.1:0-1530 GCA_050696855.1 Solirubrobacteraceae bacterium
TCGGAGGGCGGCACGCAACAGGGGCTTCTGGCCCGGCGAGCGTTCGGCGACGCTCATCGAGCGCAACGCGACGGCGACCACATCCGGATCAAGCAGCGGGTTGCGGGCCTCGAGCGAGACTGACATCGACGCCCGGTCGACCTTTTGCATGATGTCGTCGATCAGGTAGGTGCGCAGATCGCAGCGCATCATGTTCTCGACGATGCTGTGGCGCTGCGCCCAGTGCAGTTGCTCAAAGGTGCCGCTGGCTGGGGCGTCGGGCATGAGACGCCGCAAATCAGACGATCGCCAGATCGACATCATCTCTTCATAGGCCCTCGCCCTCGAGCCCGCCTGCGCGAGGCTGCTCAGCAGGCGCGCGCCTTTACCGAGCCGGCTTCGCGAAGGCAGCTTCTCCAGAAGCCCAGTGGGAACTCCCTTGGGCAGCGACCCCGCGAGCCTCAGGGCCGGTCCAATGCGATAGCGCTGGTAGCCCCCGAACAGCTCATCGCCGCCGTCACCCGACAGAGCTACGGTTACATCCTGCCTCGCCAGACGCGCCACGGCTATGGTCGGGATCGCCGAGCTGTCGGCAAACGGTTCGTCGTAGGCGGCACTGAGGTCAGGCGCGATGCCGAGCGCTTCGCCAGGGCTGAGCGTGAGGTGCGTGTGCTCGGTTTCCAGATGTCTGGCCACGGCCTGGGCGTAGACGGACTCGTCGTAGCGCGGATCGGTGAAGCCGATCGAGAAGGTCCTGACGTCGCTGCTGGACTGGCGCATGCAGGCCACCACCAGGCTGGAGTCGTTGCCTCCCGACAGAAACGCCCCGACGGGGACGTCGGCGATCAGCCGCCGGTCGACGGCGCGGCAAACCGTCTCGAGCAACTCGTCGGGGGTGGCCGGATCGCGGGTCGGCTCGGGGAGCCACCAGAACGTCTGCGGTGCGCTTTGGGTCCCCGAGTCGAGGTCGATCTTCGTCCAGCTTGCCGGCGGCAGCTTCCGTGCCTGCTCGAAGATGCAGGCGGGCGCGGGGACGTATTGAAGGCGGAAGTACTCCGCCAGCGCGGCGTGATCGATGCGGAGTTGCCCGCCCGCGATGGCCAGAATCGCCTTGAGCTCACTCGCGAACGCTAGCCCCTCGTGCAGGGAGGCGACGAACAGGGGCTTCTTGCCAAATCGATCGCGTGCGAGCAACGCCGTACGCTGCTCGGAGTCGATGAGGGCGAGGGCGAACATGCCATTGAAGCGTGCAAGCGCCGCCGTTCCCCACTCGGCCAGCGCATGCAGCACGACCTCGGTGTCCGAGCCGGAGTGGAAGGAATGGCCGCGGGCGCCAAGCTCGGCGCGCAGGTCAACGAAGTTGTAGACCTCACCGTTAAACACGAGCGTCAACGGTCCCAAAGACATCGGTTGATGACCCGCGCCGGTCACGTCCTGAACGGCCAGGCGGCGCATCCCGACTGCCCAGCCATCATCATCAGCCACCCCCTCGTCGTCGGGCCCGCGGTGCGCGAGCGTCGCGACCATCGTGGTGACCAGGCGGCGCGTGTG
>JBOGYN010000031.1:0-2912 GCA_050696855.1 Solirubrobacteraceae bacterium
GGCAGATCGCGTTCGAGGCGAAGGCCACCCGGCCCGATGCGTGGACGACGCCAGAGGGGACGCTCCGAGCGAGTTTCCCGATCCGTCTGCTCGCCGGCAAGTCTCGGCAGGGCGTCGGCATCCCGGACACGCGGGCGACGATCGAGAGCGAGCAGGATCCGGATGGCTCCTACACATGGGTCAGGCTCGAGGCTGGCGACGCGGCGCCGGATGCCACACAGCAGCTCGGGGACCGCATCCTCGCGTTCATGGGCGAGCAGCAGGACCGCCGCGCGCGGCTGGCCGAGATCGCCGAGCACCTCGGCACCCCGACGAATAACGGCGGGCTGAGCCGTGCCCTCAGCGCGCTACAGGGACGTAAGACGATCACCAAGCCGGAGCGGGGTCTCTATGCCCTCGTCTAGCCGTCTCGCCATCTCGCCTATTAAGAGAGTTGGCTGGCGACGGCTTACCGCCACGCCGCCACTACCCGCTTGCGCGGGGCGACGTGGACGATGCGCCTCTAGCAGTAGGACGCAACGGCCGGAATATCTCTCTCAGGGCACTCAAAGGATCCAAGCCCGTGCCGGGTTCCGATACTCGCAAGCATCCCACAGAGATATGAGATGGACGTTGGGATCAGTAGGAGCGTGGGCGTGAACGTCGAGCGCACGGCGCCGAGCAGCGCGTCCTACAGCCGACCCCGGCTACTGACCGCACCAGAGGCCGCAGAGTGGCTGTCGGTCCGCGAGAGCACGCTCAGAGACCTTGCCCGGCGCGGGATCGTCCCGAGCATCAAGGTTGGGCGCCTGATGCGGTTCGTCGAGGACGACCTCCTGGCCTACGTCGATGGTCTGCGAGGCGCCTGATGGGGCACTTTGCTAGACGGCGCTGCTAGACGCGAGTCGTTCGACTAACTACCGGAGCAACAGAAACCCTCGCGTTTGCGGGGCTTTTCAGTCAAGCGGCTGAAGGGACTCGAACCCTCGACCTTCTGCATGGCAAGCAGAGAAGCGAGGTCGACTCCTAGGAAATACGGCCCGTAGCTATAGGGGTTTCGGCGCCTGCCTCCGGTTCGATGAGGCTGAGTTGCTAGACAGTTGCTAGACGGAGGCGTAGTCTCGGCGCTTCAAACAAGTGGCCCTCGCACCGCGCTAACGGCCGAGGGCATGGCACCGAAGGGACGGCCTCCGATGCAGGCAAAGCGTATCGCCGGGACCCTCGTCTACCGGACGCGACCGCAGCGCGCCGACGCTCCCGCCAAGGTCGTCGTGTTCGCCTACTGGCGTGACTCCACCAAGACCCAGCAGATGAAGGTCATCGGGCCGGCGTGGGCTGAGCCCCATGGCAAGACCAAGCGCGGCGGGACCAGATGGCGAAAGCGCGGCGGCAAGGTGCCCGACGGCCACTTCACTCCCGATCACGCGACCGAGCGGATGCGCGAGATCATCGAGCAGCACGAGGTAGGGGTCGCCGATAGGCGCACCGGCGCCGGCCAGGTGACGTTCGAGCAAGTCGCCTGGGCGTGGCACGAGCACGGCCGGACCGTCACGGGTTGGAAACCGTCGGTGGTCAGGGACCGTCGCTCAACGCTGCGAGTCCATCTGGTGCCGGCGTTCGGTGAGCGCCCGGTGCGTCAACTCACGCGCGACGAGGTGCGCACCTGGTGGCGCTCGCTGCACGATCCCAAGCGGGAGGGTGGACGGCTGAGCGATCGGAACGCGAACAAGCTACTCAGCGAGCTACGCGCCATCCTGAATTGGGCGCGTGATGAGCACCGCCTCAAGGACGATCCGACCGAGGGGATCCGCAAGCACCGCGAGCTGACATCCGAACGGCCGGACTTCTACAGCGTCGAGGAGGTCGAGGCGCTGGTGCGCCATGCGGCATCCGATACCGACGCGCTGATCTACCGCGTCGCCGCGTTCGCCGGGCTGCGCCGCGGTGAGATCGTCTCACTGCGCTGGCGCCACATCGACCTCGCTCGTGGAACCGTCCACGTCGTCGACAGCGTGTCCGCCGGTGATGACTCCCGCGTCAAGGATGCCGAGGGACGGACGGTGCCGCTCGCTCCGCAGTTGGCTCAGGCGCTCGCACAGTGGCGTCCGGACGATGCTCGGGACGATGACCTGGTGTTCCCCGGGATGCGTCGGATCAGGAAACGTGACGGCGAGATGATCGAGAAGCTCGACGGGGATGCGCTCAGTAATCGCTACCGGGATGCGCGCGACCGTGCCGGTCTCCGACCGCTGCGGTTCCACGATCTGCGCCATACCTTCGGATCGCTCGCCGTCGACGGTGGCGCCAGTCTCGTGCAGGTCCAGGCGTGGATGGGGCACTCGGATATCAAGACGACCATGCGCTACCTGCACAGCAAGTCCCGAACCGAGGACGCGGCGCTGCTCGACCGCGCGTTCACCGCAGACGCGCTCGCGCAGATTGCTTCGACCCGCCCTGTCGCGGTCGTCAGCGAGGCTGAGGATGGCTCACAGCGATAGTCCAGCGGTCGTCGAGGACGTCGACGTCGCCGAGCCGAGACCGCCCAAGACGAGCACCACGGTCGCGCGGTCGACCTCATCTCGACGCGCGGGAAATGTGGCGGGGGGTGTCTGATGCCAGCCGATCCGCCAGTCGTCCACCCAGCAAGGCCACGCAAACTTTGTGCGAAATCCGCACAAGCCCCAGGTGTAGGCGCCCGAAACCCAGCGTTTACGGGGCATCTGCGGCGCGACCGGAGTCTAAATCGTGCTCAGCGGGGGATGAATATCAACCAAATCAGTCGATTTCGAGGAGATAACAGCATGAATCCGACCACGATCTGCGTCCCGCAGCCGTTCGCCGCCGCGCTGCTGGACGACCTGCGCGAGCCGGTCGACGACGACGAGCGCGACGAGCGCGAGGGCATCACCGATCCGGAACAGCTCGCCTACGAG
>JBOGYN010000032.1:0-13973 GCA_050696855.1 Solirubrobacteraceae bacterium
GCGCGGCGCGCCCGGGAAGGCTCTGGCGGCCATCCGTCCGGTGATCGGTGCCCACAGCACGGCGAGCGAAGTAATCGAGGAGGGCTACGCGCTGGCCATCGAAGCCGCCTTCACGCTTGGTGACGAGGCGGCGATGGGCGAACTGGAAGCGGTGGTCGCCGTGCTTCCCCGCGCTCGCGCCACGGCGATGCTGCGCGCCGGCCGCGCCCGGCTCAATGCCGAGATCGCTCATCGGCGGGGTGACGCCGATGCCGCCGATCGGGCCGAGAACGAGGCGATCACGTTGCTGCGCTCGGTCGGGGCGCAACCGTTGCTGGGCCGAGCGCTCGAGGAGCGAGCCGGCCGCCGCGAGGATCCCGAAGCGCTCGACGAGGCGCGGGCGATCTACACCGAACTGGGGGCGACGCGCTGGTTGGCTCGCCTTCACGATTCGAGCGGCGTCCCGGCTTAACGCGCGCTCTCAAGGAGGGTGTCGAGATGAGAAGGCTGAGCCGGCTCGAGCCGCTGCAATCCTCGGCTACCGAGCGGACCAGTGGGTCGGCGGCGCGCGGCGTCAGGCGACGAACGTGAAGCGATCGAGAACGCCGGTGAGCTTGAAGAGACGCTGCACCTGAGGCGATCCCGGGCTGAGCCGGAGCTGGTGGCCGTTAGCCTGCGCGGCCTGTCCGGCCCGGATGATCACAGCAAGCCCGGTGCTGTCCATGAACTCGACCTGCTCGAGGTCGAGCACGACATCGCTGGGCCCCTCACGCTCGCACTCGGCCAGCAGACGCTCGAGCTCGGGTACGGTGCTGAGGTCCAGCTCGCCGCGGAGCTTGAGCACCACGCCCTGCTCGTCGGTGACGCGTTGGATCTGGAACGGGGTATCGGATTGCGCGCCGCGCGGCGCCAGATCCGGCATCAGGTAGCGACGGGCGGCAACGATCTGCCAGCGTAGTGGGAGAGCATCAGATCATCTGCCTTCGACAAGCTTACCCCTCCCGGGGCCGAGCCGCCGCCGGAGACGGCCGGTGCGACCAAGCCCTATCAGTCAAGACCTTTCTCGAGCAGCGCCAGCGCCCGCTCGCCGCGCCGTTTGACGCCAGCTGCGATTCGCCTGGTCGGCGTGCCGGCGACGAGCTCGCGGCGGACATAGTCCAGCAGGGCGCGGTGGACGCCCAGCAACGCGTTGGCGATCACCCACGGCTCGATGTCGTCGTCCGCGCGTCGGCTCTCGTGCGCGATCATGCTCGCGAGCGCGCCCGTGTACCGGTCGATGATCTGCTGCTCGCGCGCGAGTAGCGCTGGGCTCTGCGCGATCGTCTGGGTGATGGCGCGCAGCTGCTCGGCGGCGCTGGGGTCGGCGGAGGCGAGGAATCCGCGCGGGGTGAGGATGAAGCGGCGGAAGGCCGCGACCAGCGATTCGCCGGCCGGCCGGTCGCGGATCGCACTGAGCAGCTCCTGCTCGAACAGCTCCATGCGCTCGTAGACGAGGTCCTCCTTGCTCGGGAAGTAGTTGAACACCGTCCCCTCGGAGACCTCGGCCGCGCGCGCGATCTCGGCGACCGTCACGTGCTCAAAGCCCCGTTCTGCGAACAGCCGGCGAGCGGTCTCCGCGATCTGGCGGCCGGTGCGCTGCTTCTTGCGCTCGCGCAGGCCGAACGGGGTGGGGGTCGGGGTGCTCATCGCTTCACTCTAGCAAATTCTTTGGTTGACATGAAAAGTAGAGTTGCTATAAATTTAGGCGCACACTAAATGGGAGGCACGATCGGCATGACAAGCTCAACTCCTGTTCGACGTCCGTTGCTGCTCGCCTTTGGCGGCCTGCTGCTGGCGATGTTCATCGCTGCGCTCGACCAGACGATCATGGCGACGGCGCTGCCGACGATCGCGGGTGATCTCGGCGGTCTCAGCTCGTTGCCGTGGGCGGTCACCGCTTACGTGCTCGCGGCGGCCGCGGTGACACCGATCTGGGGCAAGGCCTCGGACCTGTACGGACGCAAGGACCTCCTCCGGGGCGCGATCGTGTTGTTCGCCCTCGCCTCGGCGCTGTCGGGCCTTTCACAGAGCATCGGCGAGTTGATCGCCTTCCGCGCCGTCCAGGGGATCGGCGCCGGAGGGGTCATGACGCTCGCGATGGCCACCGTCGGCGACCTCGTCGAGCCCCGCGAACGGGGTCGCTATCAGGGCTACATCCAGTTCGTGTTCGTGCTCGCGAGCGTCGCCGGACCCCTGCTCGGCGGCCTGTTCGTCGACCACCTCTCGTGGCGGTGGGTGTTCTACGTCAACCTGCCCGTCGGTGCGGCAGCGCTCTGGCTCCTGACCCGGTACCTGCACGTCCCGGCACAGCGGCGTCCGGCCCGGATCGACTTCCTCGGCGCCGGGCTGCTGGCCGCCGCCGTCAGCGCGATCCTGCTCGCGACCACATGGGGCGGCGACCGCTACGCGTGGGGCTCGGCGCCGATCATCGGGCTCGCCGGGGTCGCGGTCGTGCTGCTGGTCGCGTTCGTTGTCCGGGAGCGGATCGCGCCCGAGCCGGTACTGCCGCTCCGGCTGTTCCACGACCCGGTGTTCGTGGTCGTCAGCGGCACGCTGTTCATCACCACGCTGTCACTATTCGCGGCGATCGTCTTCTTGCCGGTATTCCTCCAGCTCGTGACCGGCGCGAGCGCGACCACCTCGGGCCTACTCGTGCTCCCGCTGCTGATCGCCAGTGCGGTGTCGACCGTGGTGTCTGGACGGATCATCTCTCGCACCGGCCGCTACAAGGTGTTCCCGGTCATCGGGCTGGCACTGATGAGCCTCGGCCTGCTGTCGCTCTCGACGCTGGATGAGTCCAGCTCCCGGCTCACGGCCGGGCTGTTCATGGCGGTGTTCGGAGCGGGCTTCGGGATGGTCACCCAGGTCCTCATGGTCGCAATCCAGAACGCCGTGGACCCGCGGGAGATCGGGACGGCGACGGCGTCGGCGAACCTGTTCCGCGCGCTCGGTGGCGCGGTCGGCGTCGCCATCTACGGGGCGGTGTTCAGCAGCGGCCTGCGCCACTGGCTGCCACGAGAGCTGCCCGGTGGGCTGCCCGCCGGGATCGATCCCCGCGGAATCCAGGTCAGCCCGGGCCGGATCCACGCCTTCGCGCCCGCCGTCCAGCACGGCATCGCGCAGGCAGTGGCCAGCTCGCTTGATGACGTCTTCCTGATCGCCGCGCCGATCGCGCTCGCCGGCTTTCTGCTCGTCCTCGCGCTGCGCGAAGTTCCGCTTCGCGGACGTGGCGCGGCCAGCCGGTCGGCCCAGCCAGGATCCACAGCATCCGCCGCATCCAAGCCTCAGCAGTCAACGACGGCCATAAGGAGGTCACAGAACATCTGAACCGGGGTCGTGCCACAGGTTCACGGTCGCGCGGCGCGCCTCCGGGCGGCGTGCCTCCCCCGGACGTTGTCTGCCGGTGACGCGCGGCGGCTAGGCGCTCGTCACGGTCAACGTGTGCGGGCCGTTCCCGCTCACCGGCACAGTCACCTCGACGCCGCGATTGGTCTGGCGCACCGCAGCGTTCTGCACGCTCTGGCCGTCAACGACCACGGCGTCCGGCGTCGAGCCGGCCGGCAACGTGTGTCCAATCTCGAGCGAGCGCAGGTGCAGTCCGTGCACGAGCACCTTGGTCGTGTAGGTGGAACCGGCGTGAGAGGCGAACACGTCCACCGCCCCACTGCCCAGCTGGACGTTCGAGCCGGCCACGCTGGGTTGCCCATCGGGCACCTGCGGGACGATCTGCAGCGCGCCATCTCCCAGGAACGGCCGCACCCCGAGCTGCTGATGCACGACAGACCACGCCGTGCCGTAGTTGCCCCAGGCCTGCATGAACATCGAGCGGCAGGTCCAGCAACGATCAATGTTGGGCGGGATCCCCGCCGACGGATCGCCGTTCGGCGCCGACGGGAAGATCTCCGGCATCGCTCCAGGTTGCTCGTCCGGCGTGTTGCCGGTAGCGGGCTCCGAGAACATGGTCTCGGCATTGGCGTCGGTGTAGCGCTGCTGTTGATCGGGTCCAAGGCGACCGTAGTTCCCCTCGGCCACAGCCTGAATCGAGGTCGTGAGCGAGAAGATCTCGAAATCGCCCTTGCCATCGGCGCCGCCGCCGCAACCGGTGTGGAACAGTCCCAGGTTGCCGGGTCGCGAGCCGCTGAAGCACGGAGTCTCACGGCCAGACAGTGCCGTCACAGCGTGATCGTGTGCGGCCACGCCGGGGGTGACCTGCGTGCCGGTGGTGAGATCGGCCTCCATCGGAGTCACTCCGATCCAGTGCTTCTGGAAGGACTGCTGGTTTCCGGGATCCAGCAGCGAGTCGGCGTACTGGCCCGCGGACGGATCCCACCACGTGTTCTCGAACTGGGTGCGCAGGCGGTCGGCCAGGTTCGTCGCCCACGTCGCGGTGGCGGTGTCGTGCTTCGAGCGCGCCATGTCCGCAAGGTCGTACAGCCCGCGCATGTAGTAGATGCCGTTGTCGAGTTTCTCGGCACCCATCCCGGGCCGCTCGACGTTGCCCGACCCTTCTGGCCAGCCGTCGCGATCGACGTCGAACCGCTGATCGATCGCGTGCATGTTCCGCTTGGCGAAGTCATACATCTCGTCGCGGAACTGGTTGTCTCCCGTCCAGCGCCAAACGAGGGCCACCGCGCTCGGGAATTTGACGGTCTCGTCGGTGTTGAAGTCATTGCTCACAGCGCCGTCGCTGCTTGTCGTCTGACTGTCGTGACCGAACCAGACCGAGCCGTCCGAGACGGTCTCGTGCACAACGATCCCCGAGCCGTGGTTGAGGATGTCCGAGACGTCGCGCAACGCGCGCAGGTGATCCTCGATCGTCTGGAACTGTCCGAGCGCGACGGCCGCGAACGCCGTGTACTCCCCGTCGGTGGCGAACAGCCACGGGTAGTCGGGGAAACCCGCGCCGAACCAGCGCGCGCGGGGGACGGTCCCCAGCGGCGCTGGGAACTGCTTGCCCTGGTTGGTCCAGCGAATCTGGAGAGCTGAGGCGGTCTGCGTGAGATCAGCGAGGTTCTGCTTGCCCCAGTCGATCGCGTTCTGGAGCAGCGGATCGCCCGGCAGCGAGACGCTGGTGTGGGAAGCCAGCTCCTCGCGCGAGGCGATCTTCGCCGCCAGCTCGCGTGCGGGATTGTCAAGCGCTCCGGCAAGCTCCGATCGCGCGGCGCCCAGGCCCTGATCCGAGCCCGCCACCGCGATCCACAACGTCCTCGATCCGTGCGCAGGGATTCTGATCCGGTAGCGCAGCTCGCCGCCGGTACCGTTGCCAAACGGCCCGTCGTCGCATGCGCTCGGCGGCGAAGTGCTGTCGCTCGCTGCGCACGCCTTGCCCGGCTGCGGGCCGCGGAAGTTGCCCCCCGTCGCCGCCGCCGTGCCAGAGACCGGCCGACGGTCCGCCCCCACCAGCGCCGCGTAGTGGTGCACGGGGGCGCCACTCCCGATCGAACCGTTGTCGGTGAACACGAGCGAGCTGCCGTCAAAGGAGCCGTGGTCCGGCAGGTTGTCGCTCGCGTTTGGGACGACGCCGGAAAATCCCCACGGGTAGGCACCCATCAGCTCCGAGTGGGAGTCGACCTTGACGGTGAAGGTCTTCGAGGCGCCGGGGTTGGTCATCTTCAGCCCGAACAGCGCGGCGCGATGGAAATCGGGGGCGAAATCTGTGCGCTGGAGCTGCAGGCCCTCGGCGTCGGGCAGGTTATAGCGGGTGTAACCCCATCCGCTCGAGAACCGAGTGGCCTGGCCGACCCACGAGTTGTCGATCCCGAACCACACCCCATCGACGAGCTTCAGCGGCGGCGCCCATACGCCGCCCATCTCGCCAGCGGAATGCCAGCCGTTCGCGTAGAAGCGGCCGTCCTGGAAACCCTCGGTATACGACCGCTGGCCGGCGGCGACCTCGCGCCGGTCTTGGAGACGGCTGCTCGTCGAGAGCTCCGGAACGGACGCCTGTGCAGTCGCGCAGGTCGCTAGGGCCCCCGCCACCCCGATGATCACTGCCCGATGCCGGCGCACAAGAACCTCCCTTACTAAAGCGCTTTAGAAACCGTGATACGGTTACCCACGGGAGGTGTCAATGAATCGTGAAATTGCGCTCGGAGAGGGAGAATCCCGCCGCCGCCCGACGATCGCGGACGTGGCGCGGCGCGCTGGCGTGTCTCCGGCGGCAGTTTCATTCGCGGTCAACGGTCGGCCGGGCGTAGCCGATCAGACCCGGGCTCGGATTCTCGTGGCGGCCAAGGAGCTCGGATGGCAGCCGAGTGCCTCGGCGCGGGCGCTGAGCGAGGCGCGTACCCGGGCGATCGGCCTGGTGCTCGCGCGGCGAGCAGATCAGCTCGAGCTCGACTCATTCTTCGTGCGATTCCTGTCCGGCGTCGAGCGGACGCTCGCACCCGCTGACTATGCACTGCTGCTCCAGCTGGTCTCCGCCGTCGACGCGGGCGACGCACTGCGCGCCTACGAGCGCCTCGCCGCGGGCGGGCGCGTCGACGGCTTCCTGCTGACCGATCCCGAGCTTGCTGATCCGCGCTTTGCATTGCTTGAAGCAGCCGGGCTCCCCGTCGTGGTCGCCGGTACTCCAGGCGCCGGGACGCCGTTCCCGTGGCTCGAAACCGCGCACGACCTCGGCGTGGCCGCGGCGGTCGAGCACCTCGCCGGGCTTGGGCATGAGCGAATCGCGTTCCTCGGTGGCGTCGAGGCCTACGAGCACGTCCAGCGACGCCTCGCGCGCTGGAGGGTGACGATGTCGGCCGCGGGGCTCGACCCGGCTGAGGTCGTGTTCGCGGGCGAGGAGCTCGGCGCCGGCGCGATCGCGGTCCTTGACCGCGAACCAACGGCCGTCGTCTGCACGAGCGACACCCTGGCGATGGCGGTCGTGGCGGCCGCGCGGGAGCGTGGCCTGCTCGTGCCGCGGGACGTGTCCGTCACTGGCTTTGATGACTCGCTGCTGGCCGAGCTGTCCCCGCCAGGGTTGACATCGGTGCGCGTGGACTACGCCGAGTTCGGCATGGCGGCTGCAGCTGCGCTGCTCGCCGCGATCGACGGGGCCGAGCCGCCGGCCTTCAACCCGTCAGCGCCCAAGCTCGTTGTGCGCGCCTCGACCGCGAGACGGTCAGGAGCAGAACGTGAACATCGGATTAAGCCGGGCTCTGCGCGACGCGCACCCCGGGTACCGGCAGGGGGCGAACAGCAGGGGGAAACACGTACAAGGAGAAGAGAATCGTGAGTACAAGACTTGCAAGTGCGGGGGCGATTCTTGTGTGCGTCGCCGTCCTGGCCGCGGGCTGTGGCAGCAGTAGCAGTAGCAGTGGCAAGAGCAGCAGCGGCACGGGTGCGGCCAAGAGCAGCGGCGCCGGTGCCGTGACTCCGGCGATGGCCACCAATCCCAAGGGCAACGTCACGTGGTGCATCGGAAAGGACACCACCGGAGCCTTCAGCCAGGTAGTCAAGCTCTACAACCAGGCGCACCCGGGAGTGCACGTCACCCTGCTTGAGCTTCCGACGTCGGCCGACCAGCAGCGTTCCCAGCTCGTGCAGCGTGAGCAGGCCAAGTCATCCGAGTGCGACGTGCTCGGGATGGATGTGATCTGGACCGCCGAGTTCGCCTCTCAGGGATGGCTCCGTGACGTGAGCTCCGCAATCCAGGCCCGGTCCGCGGAGTTCATCCCGTCGACGCTCGGCACGACGCAGATGAAAGGCAAGTACTGGGCCGTGCCCTTCAACACCAACGCCGGACTCCTGTACTACAACAAGGCGAAGATCCACACGCCGCCCACCACCTGGCAGCAGGCTTACCAGCTGGCAAAGCAGACCGGTGGGATCGGTATCCAGGGCCAGCAGTATGAGGGCCTGACCGTCAACTTCCTCGAGTTGGTGTATAGCGCCGGCGGCAGCGTGCTTTCGCCGGACGGCAAGAAGGCCACGATCGACTCTCCGCAGGCCCAGCAGGTGCTGTCGTTCATGCAGCAGGGCATCAAGGACGGCGCGGCGCCCCAAGCCAATCTGACCTACATGGAGGAGGAGTCGCGTAACGCGTTCCAGACCGGCAAGGTGTCGATGCTGCGCAACTGGCCGTACGTGTACGCGCTGGCCAAGCAAGCGCACGTGAACTTCGGCGTGGAGCCCCTTCCCAGCTGGGCGGGCGGGAAGCCGGCGAGCGTGCTGGGCGGCTACAACTTGGGGATCTCGAGTTACTCGAAGAACCCGGGTGCGGCACTCAGCTTCATCAACTTCGCCACCTCCCCGGCGGCGCAGAAGAAGTTCTTCATCACGTCGTCGTTGCCGGCGGTGCTGACGCAGACCTACAGCGACCCGGCGGTGGTGAAGTCTCAGCCGTTCGCGCCGCAGTTGCTGAAGGCGGTTCAGAATGGCCAGCCACGTCCGGTCTCGCCGGTGTATCCGCAGATCAGCGCGGCGATCTACAAGAACGTCTACTCGGCTCTGTCCAGCGGTACCTCGCCGGCCACGGCGCTCGGGAGCGCTCAGAGTCAGATCAATGCGGCCCTGAAGACGTTCTAGACGCGTGGCTACAGCTGATGTAGCGATCGCTCGTGGTCGTCGCGGCCGCCGCTCGGGGCTCTCCGAGCGGCGGCTCGCCGCGGCGATGCTGTCGCCGTCGCTAATCGTCATCCTGATCGTCGCCGCGTATCCGATCGGTTACGCGATCTGGCTATCGCTTCACCAGTACAGCGTCATCCACCCGGGGTTGTCGCGGTGGGTCGGCGTCGACAACTACCGGGACGCGCTGAAGTCGGGCGCCTTCTGGAGCTCGGTAAAGACGACCTTCGTCTTCACCGCGATCTCCGTCTCGCTCGAGTTGGTGATCGGGATGGGGATGGCACTGCTGATGCATGCCGCGTTCCGCGGGCGCTCGATTCTGCGCGCAGCCGTGCTCGTGCCGTGGGCGATCCTGACGGTGGGCACGGCGATCATGTGGCGCTCGATCGTTCAGCCGGACGTTGGCTTCCTCAACCAGATTCTCAAGGCGCTGCACTTACCGGGCGCGCACACCGTGTGGCTCGCCCAGAACGGTTATGCCCTCGCCGTGATGGTCTTCGCGGACGTCTGGAAAACGGCTCCGTTCATGGCGCTGCTGCTGCTGGCCGGACTTCAGGTGATCCCGGATGACGTTCAGGACGCCGCGAAGGTGGACGGCGCGACCGCATGGCAGCGGTTCGTGAAGGTCACGCTGCCGCTGCTGCGCCCGGCGATCCTGGTCGCGCTGATCTTCAGGACGCTGGACGCGCTGCGCATCTTCGACCTCCCGTACGTGCTGACACAGGGCGCAAACGGCACCACTTCGCTGTCGCTCTATGCCTACCAGCAGCTGACCCAGAACCGGCTGATCGGCCCTGGCTCGGCGCTCGCCGTGCTCACGTTCATCATCGTGATGGCGGTGTCGTTCGTGTACATCCGGGTCGCGGGCCAGAACCTTCGAGAATTGGCGGAGGAGACATGAGTAGCACGGCAGCAGCATCGGAACGCGGCCTGCCGACGCGTGTGAGACGGCGAGCACGAGGGGGAGTGGGGCAGAAGCGTTCTCGTCGCAGCAGCATCCTCCTGTGGACGGGGGTCCTGCTGACGCTCGTCTTCTGCCTGTTCCCGTTCTACTGGATCATCAACACCTCGCTGAAGACGGGCGCCGAGCTGTCCGCGGGCCGGCTGTTCCCGGCGCACCCGTCGCTTGACAATTACAGCTCGATCTTCCGCAACGGGGACTTCACGACTGCGCTGCAGACGAGCCTGATCGATGCCGGTGCTGCCACCCTGATCGCTCTCGTGATCGGCTCATTTGCGGGCTATGCGCTGGCGCGCCTGCGCTTCCCGCGAAAGTTCCTGATCCTCGCCGTCGTGCTCTCGATCTCGACTTTCCCACCGATCGCGATCGCGGCGCCACTGTTCAAGCTCTGGACCGACATCGGGCTCTACAACACCTACCTGGGCATGATCCTCCCGTTCCTGACCTTCGTTCTGCCGTTGACCATCTACATCCTGGTCACATTCTTCCGGGAAATACCCAAGGAGCTCGAGGAAGCGGCCCTGGTCGACGGTGCCACGCATTTCCAAGCGTTCCGCAAGGTGGTGCTGCCGCTCGCGGCCCCCGGACTGGTGACCGCTGGGCTGCTGGCGTTCATCTTCGCCTGGAACGAGTTCCTGCTGTCGATCACCCTGACAAGCTCCGCGAGCCGCCGCCCGGTGTCCGCGGCGATCGCGTTCTTCACCGGGAGCCAACAGTTCCAGATCCCGATCGGGACGATCTCTGCAGCCACGGTGACGATCACGGTTCCGCTGATCGTCCTGGTCGTGATCTTTCAGAAGCGGATCGTGGCGGGGCTCACTGCAGGCGCCGTCAAGGGCTGACGGCGGTGTCCGGCAGCGGGGCAAACACCGCTCAGGTGAGGCGCGGGCGCCCGTCCCAATCGCGCTCCAGCGCGACGCGGGCTCCGATCGTCCATGCCTGGACGCGATTGGCGATCGCAATTCGAACCGGCCCGCGGGCCGTGACGGCGTACAGCTCAGGTGCGTCGCGGAGGCGGTCCAGCGCCGCGAGCACGCCTCCTCGCACTCGCTCCGCCTCGGCCTGGCGGCCCGCAGCGCGCAGGCCGCCCCAACCAAGCCACGAGTCGAAGGGCCAGACTGCGCCCCGGTGGTATCCCTCCGGGCCGAATTGAGGATGCTCGGCGGACAGCGTGCGCAGACCGAAATCGGTGAGCACGTCGGGCTGGCAGAGCCGCTGCGCAAAGGCTGCGCGCTCGGACTGGGGCAGAGCGTCGGCCCACAGCAGCCACCCCAGTTGCGACCCCGCGCCGGCGACGCGCTCGCCGTCGCCGGTCACTGCCATCGTGTCAGGCGTGAACGTGGCGGCGATCAGGTCGACCGTGCGAGCGGCCAGCGAGTGCCAGCGGGGATCGCCGGACAGCCGGCCGGCCGCCCGAAGCGCGGCGACCGCCACCGCCTGTGTGTCGGCGTCGGCGAGCGGCTGCTCAGGCACCCGGCCGTCGGCGTGAAGGACGCCGCCGCCGTAAGCCGCGTGCGGGTCAGAGGTATCCCGCCAACCCTGCTGGACCAGCCCCCCAGAGGCGAGGCGCGGGCCGTATCGGACCAGGCCGCCGCCACGGTCCAAGGCGCGCTCGAGCCACCGAGAGGCCGGGCGCCACGATCCGGAGAGCTCCGCGGTGAGCGCCGCATCTCCAAGCGCGGCCAGCACGACGAGGAACCACGAGGTGCTGTCCGCTGAGCCGAAGTAGCGAAGCTCTCCATCTCGGACCGGCCAACCCATGTCTGCGAACCGCTGCTCCGCGTGCGGCCGATACTCGTGCAGGATCTTGCCCGGCTCCTCGTCGGTCTCAGGATCATCGCGACGCCCCTGCAAGGTCGCGAGCACGCGGAGCGTGGCTCGCGCAACTTCCGGCTGGACCGGCATAACCGCCAGCGCGGTGATCAGCGCGTCGCGGCCGAACAGCGCATGAAAACGGCCTGGGTCGTGGGCGTCGATCGGCGGCGAGGACGCGTACGGCCAGCCGGCGTCCGACAGGATCGGAGCCGCTAGCACCTTCCCTGGGGCGTGGCTGTGCCCGCGCGCAGCACGCGGTTCGCGGCCGCCTGGATACGCCATCGCCTGATCGTATCCGGGCTTTTCCAGTGCGCCCGAGAAGACTCGAACTTCCACGGACCAATCGGTCCACAAGGCCCTCAACCTTGCGCGTCTACCAATTCCGCCACAGGCGCGTCGGCGGCCAGTATAGCCCTGGCTCGGGGCGCCGCGGACAGCGGGCCGGCCGGCGCTGCGCGCGGTGCGGCCCCTCCGGCTTGAGTCCATCCGTCACCCGCGCTACATTCACGAACACATGTTCGATACAGGCCACTGCGCCCCACCTAATCAAGGAGTTCTCGCATGGACCTGACCAAGCGCCAGCAGGAGATCTTTGACTTCATCAAGCGGTATTCGGCCAAGTACGGCTATCCGCCGACTGTCCGGGACATTGGTAAAGCCGTCGGGCTGGCGTCCTCCTCGACCGTGCACGCCCACCTGGCCAACCTCGAGCGGATCGGGCTGTTGCGGCGCGATCCCACCAAACCCCGTGCGATCGAGCTGCTCGATCGCGCGGCCGCGGGCGTGCGAGGCTTCGTGCGCCCCGGTCTGCCGCTGGTAGGTCAGGTCGCGGCCGGGCAGCCGGTATTCGCCGAAGAGAACATCGAGGAGTACATCCAGACGCCCACCTTCGCAGGCGGCGAGGACGGCGAGTATCTGCTCCGTGTGCGGGGTGAATCAATGAAGGACGTGGGGATCCTCGAGGATGACCTCGTCGTCGTCCGGCCCCAGGACACCGCCAATGACGGCGACATCGTCGTCGCGCTCGTCGGGGAGGAGGCGACCGTGAAGCGCTTCTTCCAGGAACCCGACCACGTGCGCCTCCAGCCCGAGAACGCTTCGATGGAACCGATTCGCAGCCGCGATGTGCGGGTCCTGGGCCGAGTCGTCGGCCTGATGAGGAACATCTCGTGACGGCGCTGGCGCTCGCTCCGATAACCGCGCCGCTTGAGACCTTGGGCGGCGAGCCCACCTTGGATGAGTTGCTCACCGGGGTGTGGGAGGGACTCGCCGCCCATCATCCGGCCGCCTGTCCGGTGTGCGGCGAGCAGATGACGCCTGAGTACGGCGTCCACGCTCGGCCGATCGGTGGCCGCTGCACGAGCTGCCATTCCACGCTCAGCTAGTCCGCCACTAGCGCGCCGACGCTAGCGGGTCTCGACCCGACCTTCCCTGGCCACCGGGGGGCCGCGCCGGCGCTATCCTCAGTTCCGCAGGCTGAGCAGTCGCGGAGGTAACCCTTCGAGGAAAGTCCGGACATCACAGGGCAGGGTGGTCGGTAACGCCGACCCGGGGAAACCCGCGGGAAAGTGCCACAGAAAAGACACCGCCTAAGCCTGGGGCCGCTGCAGAGCTCCAGGCCGGTAAGGGTGAAATGGTGCGGTAAGAGCGCACCGGCGTCGCGGTGACGCGACGGCCCGGTAAACCCCACCCGATGCTAGGCCAAGCAGGACCGTTTGCAGGTGACCCGCCAAGGTCCGGGTAGGCCGCTTAGATGGATGATTGCTCTCGACAAGATCCGGCTTATAGGCCTGCTACGGAGAAGCCCCGCCTCGGTGGGGCTTCTCTATTTTTCTGACCACAGCGCGTCCCTTCTCTGACCTGAGGCGCGCGGCCCGGATTGCCCGTGAACGTGTACGCTGGCCGCCGGCCGGAGACGTCTGACCCGGTCAAGCCGCTCAGCGGAGAGAGGGACGTCCATGTCGCGTAGCTATCCGCTGGGGGTCGTGCTCGGGGTTCTCGCGTTGCTCACGGCACCGGCCAGCGCCTCCGCCCACGACTACGCGAGCATCGCGCGCGACATCGTGCCGTCCGGGCAGTACGGCGACGCGTCACCCCCGCCCCAGGCCGCGCAGCAGGCGCAGATGTACAACGCGCTCACTCCGCTGTTCAACCACGTGACCAGCCGCGACCTGCGGACTGACTTCAAGCCCGACTCGCTCGGCCCGTCCGCGGTGGGGCCGTTCACGACCGAAACAGTGCCCCGCGCCGGTGTGACGATCCGCCGCGATCCGTATCACATTCCCCAGATCGTCGGCACGACCCGCGACGACGTCACCTGGGGGGCGGGCTGGGTGATCGCCGAGGATCGCGGGCTGCTCCTGCAGCAGGCCCGTTATGACTCGCTCGTGGCGGCCGTCGACGCCCCGGGACTGAGCGCGCTGGATCTGGTTGGCAGCCTGCGCAATTTCCAGCCGAGCGCCCAGACCGAGCGGGAGGTAGCCAACCAGACCCGGGCACTGGAGGCAGCGGGCGCCAACGGCCGCGGCGTGCTGCACGACCTCCACATCTATTTGCGGGGCATCAATGCCTACATCGACACTCATGGCGACTCGCTGGGACCGTTTTTCCACGTGGCCCACTTCACCCT
>JBOGYN010000033.1:0-22443 GCA_050696855.1 Solirubrobacteraceae bacterium
GACCGGGGACCTGCGCGACGCCTACGGCGCCGTCTGCGGTCCGCCGGGACTGCTGGACGCGGCCCGCGCCGCCTGGGAGCAGCTGAACGGCGACGCCGCTCAGCTGCTCACCGAGACCTTCACCGCGCCGCACCTGGCCGTCACCGGTGCGGCCGCTGACGGGACCCTGCGCTTCCTCCGCAGCGACCGCCGGACTCCGATCGGCACCGGAACCCTGCTCGAGCAGGCCGAGGCGGCGGGCCTGACACCCGACTTCGGCTGCCGCCTGGGGATCTGCCGTACCTGCACGTGCCGCAAGTCAGCCGGGGCGGTGCGCAACCTCGTCACCGGCGAGGTCTCCGACGAAGAGGACGAGGACATCCAGCTGTGCGTGTCGGTCCCCGCTGGGGACGTCGCGCTCGAGCTCTAGACCACGAGACGAGAGGAACTACTCCATGCCGACCCCCCATCCCACCCTGACCGCCGAGCAGACCCAAGCCCTGGGCGACGAGCTCGACGAGCTGCGCGGCCGCATCATCATGGACCTCGGCGAACGCGACGCCGATTACATCCGCCGGGTCATCAAGGCTCAGCGCGGACTCGAGATCGCCGGCCGCGGACTGCTCTTTGCCGGGTGGCTGCCGCCCGCCTGGCTGGCCGGCACGACCGCGCTCGCGCTGTCGAAGATCCTCGACAACATGGAGATCGGCCACAACGTGATGCACGGCCAGTACGACTGGATGAAGGATCCGGCGCTGGACTCGGCCGGCTTTGAATGGGACACGGCGTGTCCGGGCGACCAGTGGCGCCATTCCCATAACTACATGCACCACACATACACCAACGTGCTGGGCAAGGACCGCGACATCGGCTACGGGATCCTGCGGATGTCCGAAGATCAGCCCTGGCGTCCCCGTGACCTCGGCAATCCCGTCGCCGCGACCCTTCTCGCTCTGCTCTTCCAGTGGGGCGTGGCCCTCCACGACGTCGAGGTCGAGCGGATCGAAGCGGGGGAGATCAAGCTCGAGGACAAGCGCGACATCCTGCGCGCGATCTGGCGCAAGGGCCGCCGCCAAGTGCTCAAGGACTACGTCGTCTTCCCGGTCCTGGCCGGACCGGCTGCGCCGTTCGTGGCCACCGCCAACCTGACGGCCAACCTGACCCGCAACGTCTGGTCGTTCATGATCATCTTCTGCGGTCACTTCCCCGACGGCGTCGAGGAGTTCAGCGAGGAGGAGGTGGAGGACGAGACCCGGGGCGGCTGGTACCTGCGCCAGATGCTCGGTTCGGCCAACCTGACCGGCAGCCGCCTCTTCCACATCCTCAGCGGCAACCTGTCGCATCAGATCGAGCACCATCTGTTCCCCGACCTTCCCGCCCATCGCTACGCCGAGATCGCCGTCGAGGTGCGCGAGATCTGCGAGCGCTACGGGCTGCCCTACAACACCGGCCCGCTCCAGAAGCAGTTCGGCAGCGTGGTCAGGAAGATCGTGCGGCTGGCGCTCCCGGGGCGGGGCGGCGACGGTTCCCAGGACGCCTCTGACCAGGCCACCCCGAACGAGCCGACCGAGCTCGCCCTGGCCGCCTAGCCCCAGCCCTGCCCGCCGCGCGGGCCGTTTCCGGCGCGCGCGAGGCGGGCAGATGCGTAGTGTTCACGCCACCACGCGACGCGACGGGAGTGAGACATGCGCGAAGGCCTGATGATGGACGACTACCCGCTGTCCCTGACCACCGTCGTGGAGCGAGCAGAGCGCTTCAGCGCCGAGCGGGAGGTCGTGTTCCGACGTCCTGACGGCTCGGTCGGGCGGACGACTTTCGGGGCCTGCGCCGAGCGGGCGCGTCGCCTGGGCGCGGCCCTGACGCAGCTCGGGGTCAAACCCGGTGATCCCGTCGCCACCCTGCTCTGGAACCAGCCCGAGCACCTCGAGCTCTACTTCGCCGTGCCTGCCATGGGGGCGGTCATCCACACGCTCAACCCGCGTCTGCACCGCGACGAGCTCAGCTTCATCGTCGATGACGCCGAGGATCGGGCGATCGTGGTCGACGAGTCACTGCTCGAGGTGTTTGAGACCTTCCACGATGCGCGTGACTTCGAGCACGTGATCGTCGTTTCGCGGTCGGGTTCGGTCCCCGATGGATACCTGGACTACGAGTCGGTGATCGCCGGGGCGCAGGCGATGGACTGGCCCGAGGCCGACGAACGCCAAGCGGCAGCCATGTGTTACACGTCGGGGACTACCGGACGCCCCAAGGGCGTGGTCTACTCGCACCGGTCGCTGGTTCTGCACTCGCTCGTCGCCGCCCTGCCCGACGGCAACTGCGTGACCCGTAACGACACCATCCTGCCCGTGGTGCCGATGTTCCACGCCAACGCCTGGGGGCTGATCTACACGGCCGCCCTGGTCGGCTCCGGCCTCGTCCTTCCCGGCCCCAGGCTCGACGCCGTCAGCGTGCTCGACCTGCTGGCCGCCGAGCGGGTCACGCTCACCGCGGGCGTGCCGACGGTCTGGATGGCCGTGCTGGAGGCGATCGAGGACGAACCGGACCGCTGGGATCTGAGCGCGCTGCGCCAGCTCCTGGTCGGTGGTTCGGCGGCGCCGCGCAGCATGCTGGCGGGCTTTGACCGTCGCGGACTGACGATCGTCCACGCCTGGGGCATGACCGAGACCTCGCCCCTGGGGAGCGTCTGCCGTCTCCCGCGCGAGCTCGAGGACGCCGCCGAGGACGAGCAGCTCGATTACCGCAGCCGTCAGGGCATCCCGTCCCCGTTCGTCGAGATCCGGGCCCGCAACGATCAGGGCGAGCTGGTCACCTGGGATGACGAGGCGATGGGCGAGCTCGAAGTCCGGGGTCCGTGGGTGGCACGGGCCTACCACCGCGATCAGGGCAGCGAGAAGTTCACCGCCGACGGCTGGTTTCAGACCGGCGACGTGGTCAAGATCGACACCGGCGGGAACCTGCGGATCTGCGACCGCTCCAAAGACCTGGTCAAATCTGGCGGGGAGTGGATCTCCTCGGTCGACCTCGAGAACCTGCTCATGGCCCACCCGGCGGTGGTCGAGGCAGCCGTGATCGCGATTCCCGACGAGCGCTGGGGTGAGCGGCCGCTGGCCGTGGTCGTCCTGCGCGAGGGCGAGTCGGCCGGCCCCGATGATCTCCGCGAGCACCTGGCTCAGCAATACGCCAAGTGGCAGGTGCCCGACCGGTACGAGTTCGTCGACGAGCTCCCGCGCACGGCCACGGGCAAGTTCAAGAAGACGACGCTGCGCGAGCGGTTCGTCGACGCCAAGGTCTGAGTTAGCCGTCCTCCCGGGCGTTGAACATCGGCTCGGTCAGCGGTTCCAGCGGAAGGTGACCGTGGCCGCGGGCGGTAGCGAGTACGGGAACGACCGGCCAGCCCAGCGGACGGCGAAGCGGACCGTCGCCAGTGAATTGTTGTACGCCACCACGACCCGACTCCCGTCGGGGTTCAGGGCGGCGACGTCGTCGATACCTGGGGTGACCCCGATCGGGCTCCCCGACACTGCGCGGTAGGTGACGAAGTTGTTCGAGTTGATCCGTCGGGCGCCCGTCTGCACGAAGCTGCCCACCTGGCCCAGCTGGTAATAGGAGAGGTTGCGGCGCACCTGATGAGTGCGCTCGTCGATCACCAGCAGCCCGCGGCAGCCATGGCAGCCGGTGTTGGGCGGCTGCACGGGTCCGTTGGCCGGATCCAAGGCCAGGTTCCAGAGCGTTATCGCACTGGCCCAGTTGCGCAGCGCGCCGATCACGACCTCCGGCACGGCGAAGAAACTGAGGTTGGGCGCACATTCGGTGATCAGCTGATCGAGCGGCGGGGCCGCGTAGTGCAGCGCGCTCATCACGCTTGGCGCCCCGCCGTAGCAATGCCAGGCGATCCCGTCCAGGCCGCTGCTGGAGGCGGTCGAAGCCAGCGCCCGGGCGTAGGTGTCAGAGCCCCAGCTCGTGTCCGAGCCGTAGACGAGGGGGTGCAGCCCGGCGGCGGCGAGCGCCGGCCTGAGGTTGGCCGTGAGCCATTGCGCCTCGCTGGGCTCGGGGAAGTTCAGCGACGGGAAGGCCGATGCGGCGCGCGGTTCGTTCTCGGGCGCGACGGCCGAGATCGGCACGCCCTGCTGCGCATAGGCCTGCAGGAAGCGGACGAAGTAGGCGGCCAACGGGCCGTAGGCCTCGGGCAGGAGTGTCCCCTTATGGTGGAGATCGTCGAGCGAACCGTTGGCCTTCATCCACCCGGGTGGACTCCACGGAACCGCGAAGGTTTCCACGTGCGGGGCGGCCGCCAGCATCTGGCGCAGGACGGGCAGAACGTAGGTCTGGTCATGCGCGACCGAGAAGCTCTGCAGGCTGGGATCGGCCTGGTTGGCAGGCAGGTCGTCGTAGCTGTAGGGGAGGCCGTTGACGGTGAAGTCGCTGCCCCCGATCGGGATCAAGCTGAAGGCGAGGTGGATTCCGCGCGTGGTGAACAGGTCAGACATCAGCGCCGCCCGCGTACCCGGGCTGATCTGCTCGCCGAGCAACCAGGCCGAAGTGTCGGTCATGGCCGCGCCGACCCCCGTCACGTGCTGATAGCGGAGCCGGTCATTGACCGCGATCACCGGGAGCCGACCGGGCGCTGAGCCTGAGAACTGCAGATCAGAGACGGGGCTCATGTGCTGGCTCAGATCGACGGTCGTCTGCACCGCCTCCACGTACTGACCCGAGCCCGGGTTGATGTGCCAGCGGGCCACCGGCCCCGACCACTCCCCGTCCCGGTAGAAGGCCTCCCAGATGTGCCCGTAGGCACTCCACACGATGTGCTGGTCGCCGAGGGCATTGACGGCGGCGCTCGGCGCGCCGGCCGCGCGCCAACCGCGGGTGGCGGGGCCGTGCCAGCCACGGGTGTTCCAGGCCTCGTAGATGCGCCCATCGCGCGCCCGCCAGTAGATGTACTGCTGATCGCTGCCCGGCTTCACCGCGACGGCCGGCGTCGAGGCGCTCGTGCCGGCTCGGCCCCAGTGCAACGTGGCCGTCAGGTCCTGCGGTAGACCCCAGTGGCCGACGTAGCTGGCCTCGAAGATGTGTCCGCCCGTGCCCTGCCAGGTGACGTACTGGTGCCCGGCGCGGTTGACCGCCGCGCTCGGGGCCGAACCCGCTGGCCAGCCCCGGTTGACCGGTCGATGCCAGCGGCCGTCGTACCGGGCCTCATAGATCTGCCCCCTGGAAGCGCGCCAGAAGATGTACTGGTGCCCGTTGGCCGGATTGACCGCGACGGCCGGCGCCGAGGCGGTGGTACCGGTCGGCCCCCAGCCCTGGGCGCCGGTCAAGTCGCGCGGGGTGTGCCAGCGCCTGGTGTAGTACGCCTCGTAGATGTGGCCTCGGGGCCCGGACCAGAACACGTAGTGATGACCGGCGGCGTCGACCGCGGCACTGGGGCCCGAGGCCGAACGCCAGCCGCGTTCCGACGGACCGTGCCAGCTGCTGGTGTAGAACGCCTCCTCGATGCGTCCGCCCGCTGCCGGCCAGAAGACGGCGCGGTGATCGCTGCCCGGGCTGAGCGCGATCGCCGGGGTGATCGGGGGTGGGGGAGCTTTCGCTCGCTGGGGCGGTGTCCGCCGCGGCGCATGCTGGATGGCCGGCTGGGCCGGGGCGTTCGCGGTCGGCCCGAAGACGACTAGGGCCGCGACGGCGAGCACGAACTGGCGTTGGTGATGACGCTTCATGGGGCTGCTGGCTCGGACCCCCCGCCGGCCCCAGACCGCGCCAAGATACCGCCTTTGCCGGTCAGCCGGTCGCGGTCAGCTCCGGCAGCAGCGGCGCGGACTTGGTGATCGCGGTGGCGATGCGGATCCGCAGGCTCGAAGTGAGGTATAAGTGCCGCGGTGTCCAACACCTTGACCCGGGTCATGGCCACGCTCGCGGCGACGGTCGTGACCTGCTCGCCGGCCGGCGCGGCCGGACTGGCGATCTCGCCGTCGCCCAATACCCCGGACGCGTCGCCGGCGACCCAGATCAGCATCCTGGGCGCCCCGCGGCCGTTAATCCGCTCGGTTTCAGTCGTCGCCTCGAGGACCGGGAACCACACCGGACACCTGCATGCTTACCGCGCCGCCCCGGGAGCCAGCTTCGTGCCCTCGGTGCCGTTCGCGCAGGGCGAACGGGTCGCTGTCTCGATCCGCATCACCGGCCGGCGGCCAATCCGCTTCGCGTTCACGGTCGCCCAGCTCGGGCCGATCGGGCCTCCGCTCAACATCCCGGTCATCCAGCCGGCCAAGCTCGACCGCTTCGTCTCGGCCCCGGGGCTGCTGCCGCCCCGAATCACGGTCAACTACCGCGCCCCCGGTCTCGTCGGGGACATCTTCTTGACTCCGCTGCCGGCGCCGATCATCCACCCTGACAACCCCAACGCGATCTCGATCAAGCCGGTCGGACCCGGCGGCCCGATGATCGTCAACGCCCGCGGACAGCTGGTCTGGTTTCACCAGCTTGCGCCGCCCTTGGTAGCCGCGGCCCTGACGCCGGCGCGGCTCGGGCGCCGTCCGGTGCTGACCTGGTGGCAGGGGACGGTCACCACCTCGGCCTTCGGTCAGGGCGTGGGGGTCATCGCCGACACCTCCTACCGCACGCTGCGGGTGGTGCACGCCGGCAACGGCTACCAAGCGGACATCCACGAGTTCCGTCTGACCCCGCGCGGGGATGCCCTGTTCGTGGCCGTCTCCCCGGTGCTCGTCCATCTCCCGGGCACCCCGGCCGGCCATCTCTCCCCGGTGCAGGACTCGATCGCCCAGGAGATCGACATCCGCACCGGCCTGGTGGAGTGGGAATGGCACGGGCTCGGGCACATCCCGCTCGCGCAATCCGACGTGACCCCCAAGACGAGCCCGGTCTTTGACGCCTATCACTTCAACTCGCTCGAGCCTCTCCCCGACGGTCACGTCCTGATCTCGGCGCGCGATACCTCGGCAATCTACGACGTGGCGCAAGCGGGCGGTCAGATCGTCTGGCGGCTGGGCGGGAAGGCGAGCTCGTTCCACATGGGCGCCGGCGCGGGCTTTCATTTCCAGCACGACGCTCACATGCTCCCCGGCCACCGGATCAGCCTGTTCGACGACGAGGCCGGGCCACCGATCTACGCGCACGCCTCGCGCGGCCTGGTCCTGACCCTCGATCGCCGCCGTCACCGCGCCACGGTCGCCCGGCAGCTTCACCGAGGCGGTCCTTCCCTGGCCGAGAGCGAGGGAAGCTTCCAGACTCTGCCCGGCGGCGGCGCGTTCGTCGGCTTCGGAGCCGCGCCGTGGATCTCGCAGTTCTCGGCCCGCGGACGCCTGCTCTTCGACGCCTCGCTGCCGGTCGACGACGGGAGCTACCGTAGCCTGCGCTTCCCGTGGCACGCCACTCCTCGCACCCGCCCGCTCCTGGTCGCCCAGCGGGCGTCGCCGACCGCGGTCTCGCTCTACGCCAGCTGGAACGGCGCCACCGCCGTGGCGCGCTGGCAGATCCTCGCCGGGTCGGGCACCGGCTCGCTACCCGCGGTGCGGTCGGTGGCCGACCGGGGCTTTGAAACCCGCTTCGCTGTCCGTGGATCGGCCGTTCGCTTCGCCGTCCGCGCGCTGGCCGCCGACGGCCGGGTGCTCGGGACTTCGTCTGCGGTGAGTGCCCCGTGAGTCGCCGCGGATCGTTGCTGATCGTCCTGGCCCTGTTCGCGCTGGCGGTGGTTCCGGCTGCGCAGGGCCGCGGACTCACCGGCATCCACAAGATCAAGCACGTGGTCGTGATCATGCAGGAGAACCGCTCCTTTGACAGCTACTTCGGCACCTTCCCGGGAGCGGACGGAATCCCGATGCGCCACGGTCGCCCCACTGCGTGCGTGGATGACCCGATGCGCCACCACTGCGTGCGCCCGTACCACGATCCCCATCTCGTCAACTTCGGCGGCCCCCACGATCAGCCCGCCTACACGGTCGACTACAACCACGGCGCCATGAACGGCTTCATCAAGGCCCGCGAGGTCTGCCAGCTGGTCTTCGACAAGACCGAGTGCAACGCCAAGCTCCGCGACGACATGCTGGGCTACCACGACCAGCGCGAGATCCCCAACTACTGGGACTACGCCAAGAACTTCGTGCTCCAGGACCATATGTTCGAGCCCAATGCGTCCTGGAGTCTGCCCGCCCACCTGTTCCTGGTCTCGGAGTGGTCGGCCTTCTGCATCACGCCGGGCAACCCGTTCAGCTGCTCCTCGCAGCTCGAGGTTCCAGGCCTGCCGGCCGACTTCGGACCCGCCCCGCACAAGCAGCCCGACTACGCCTGGACCGACCTCACCTACCTGTTGCACCGCCAACACGTGAGCTGGGCCTACTACATCCGCAAGGGTCCCGAGCCCGACTGCGAAACCGGCCAGTTTCTCTGTACCTACAAGGAGCAGGATCGGCGGACACCGGGGATCTGGAACCCGCTGGCGAACTTTGACACCGTCCGCCAGGATCATCAGCTCGGCAACATCCGTGACACGTCCTCGCTGCTCAAGGGCCTGCGCTCCGGGCATCTGCCGGCCGTGTCCTGGGTGATCCCCAACGGCATCACCTCCGAACATCCCACCGCGTCGGTTCGCACCGGCCAGGCTTACGTGACCGCCCTGATCAACGCCATTGGCCGCAGCCGGGCCTGGAAGAGCACCGCGATCTTCCTGGCCTGGGACGACTGGGGCGGGTTCTATGACCACGTCCGCCCCCCGGTGATCGACGCCAACGGCTATGGCTTCCGCGTGCCCGGGCTGGTCATCAGCCCGTACGCCCGCCGCCACACGGTCGATCACCAGCAGCTCAGCTTCGACGCCTACGCGAAGTTCATCGAGGACGATTTCCTCGGTGGCCAGCGGCTGAACCCGGCCACCGACGGACGTCCCGATCCCCGTCCCACCGTCCGTGAGAACGCTCCCGGGCTGGGCAACCTGGTCCACGACTTCAACTTCCATCAAACGCCCCGGCCGGCTCTGATCCTGCCTCGCTACCCGAGGCGAGGCCGGTGATCGGCGTCACCATGGTGCGGCGAGAGGTCTGCTGATGCCGGCGGCGGAGCTTCCCGAGTCAGTGCGCGCCTGGCGCGACGCCGGCGGCCGGATCGAGCTCGGGCCCCACTGGTTCTTCGCGCACGAGCAGACCGGCGCTCGGCCGGGGGTGCTGCTCCTGCACGGCTACCCGTCGAGCTCGTATGACTGGCGCGAGGTGGTCGCGCGACTGCCCGACCGGCGTCTGACCGCGCTGGACTTCCTCGGCTTTGGTCTCTCGGACAAGCCGCGGAGGCACACCTACTCGCTGGCCGGTCAGGCCGACGCGGTGGAAGCGCTGGCCGACCGTTACCGTGGCGAACCGGTGGTGGTGGCCGCTCACGACATGGCCACCTCCGTCGTCACCGAACTGCTGGCCCGTGATCTCGAAGGCAAGCTCGGGTTCCGGATCGGCGCGGTGCTGCTGTTCAACGGCAGCATGGTGATCGACAAGGCGAGCCTGACGGTCGGCCAGAAGGTGCTGCGCGGGCCGCTCGGTCCCGTGGCGGCCAGCCTGTCCAACGAGCGTAGCTTCGGGCGAGCCCTGGGACAGCTGTTCTCGGCGGCGCACCCGCTCACCGAAACGGAGGCCGAGTGCCAGTGGGCGCTGCTCGCCCACCGGGGAGGCAATCGCCTCCTCGATCGCCTGGGCTTCTACCAGCACGAGCGCTCGACTCACGCCGCGCGCTGGCACGGCGCCCTACGCGACTGGCCCGGCCGGCTCGAGCTGGCCTGGGCCGCCCATGACCCGGTCTGCACCGAGGCCGTGCTGCAGGCCGTGATCGCCCTACGTCCGCACGTGCCCGTGACTCGCCTGCCCGAGCTCGGCCACTACCCCCACATCGAGGATCCCGCGACGATGGCCCGGCTGATCGACGCCCTGGCGGTTAGCGCGGCTTAGCGCCCGAGCCAGCGCGCCGGGTTGTGAACGAAGATGGTGTCGAAGACGGCGTCGTCCATCACTCCCTGCTCGCGCAGCCAGGGGATGACCTCCTCGAAGATCAGCGTGAAGGACCAGTTGTGGATGGCCGGGGAATTCAGCAACTGCTCCTGGGCCTCGGGCGGGAACCAGTCGATCGTCGCGCAGTAGTCCTGGGAGATGACGACGCGCTCGGCGTGGCCCCGGCGCAGCAGCTCGGCCGTGACCGCGTTGCGCTGGGCGATCGGCTGGTACATGTCCAGGCCGTAGCGATCCAGGCCCACGTAGACGCCCTGGTCGAGCAGGCCCTGGATGTACTCGACGTCGGGGCTGTCACCGCAATGGGCGATCTGGATCTTCTCAGCCGCCACCCCCTCCTCGAGGAAGATCTCGACTTGGCGTGGCCCGGTGCTGACCGCCGGCATCGAGTGGGCCATGATCGGAGCCCCGGTCTGGAGGCTCGCCCGCGCACAGGCACGGTGAACCTTCTCGACGTTCTCGGTCACGCCGGCGGCATCGGCGGCGCACTTGAGAAACGAGGCCTTCAGCTCCGTCCCCTGCGTCCCCTGCTCGAGGTCGACCACGAAGTGCTCGGCGATCTGGTCGGCGTCGCGGTTCTCGAAGTAATGGGGCAGGAAGTCGTAGGTGTAGATGCCGGTGCAGAAGGCGATGTTCATCCCCGTCTGATCGGAGACGCCCTTCATGAAGCGCACGTCGCGGCCTCCGAACATCGCCGTCGGGTCGACGATGAACGTCACCCCGTGTTCCTGGGCGGCAGCGACCGCCTGACGCGCCGCGTCCAGCTCGGCCTGATCGTCGTAGCGGTCGGGCCAGTTCTCCGCCACGGCCTCGTCGCGGAAGCGGACGTGCTCGTGGATCAACGTCACGCCCATGTCCGATGCCTCGATCGGGCCCTGCACGGTTTCGACGGTGCTCATCGCAGCGGCTCTCCCCATTCGGTCTCGTCGCGCAGCTGGGCCTTGAGCACCTTGCCGCCCGGGTTGCGGGGTAGTGGCTCGGTGCGCAGGCTCACGTACTGCGGGACCTTGAAGTCAGCGATCCGCTCACGAAGGTAGACGATGATCGCCGCCACATCGGTGTCGGCGCCGGCGGGCACGACCACCGCGCCGACTTTCTCGCCCATCATCTCGTCGGGGACCGGGATCACGGCTGCCTCGCCGACGCCCGGGGCGCCGGCCAGCGCGCTCTCGACCTCGATGCAGTACACGTTCTCGCCGCCGCGGTTGATCATGTCCTTGGCTCGATCAACGATGTAGAGCAGCCCGTCGTCGTCGATTCGCCCGAGGTCGCCGGTGTGCAGCCAGCCGTCGACGAACGTCGCTGCGGTCGGCTCGGGCTTGTTCCAGTAGCCGCCGACCACGTTCTCGCCGCGGACAAGCAGCTCGCCGACCCCCGTCTCGGGGTCGGCGGCGTCGATCGCCAGGTCGACGACCGGCATCGCGAAGCCGACGCTGTCGGCGTGCTCGAGCGCCTCCTCGTGGGGCAGAAACGAAGTCAGCGACGAGGTCTCGGTCAGGCCGAAGCCGTTGCCCACCCGGGCACCCGGGAAGGCGTCCATGATCTTGTGCACGGCGGCGGCGGCGATCGGCGCGCCGCCGTAGGAGACCCAGCGCACCTTGCTCAGGTCGGTGTGCGCGAACTGGGGATGGCGGGTGAGGGCGTGGTAGATGGCCGGCACCGAGGTCAGCATCTGCACGCCCTCCTCGCCGACCGTGCGCAGAAAGCCCTCGAGGTCGAGGGGATTGGCGAGCACGAATGTGCGGCCGCCGAGCTCGGTCATGACCAGAAGCTGGGAATTGCAGCCGGTGACGTGAAAGAGCGGGACGTTGATCAGGGTGGCGAGCTCGGGCCCCTGCGCCCGGTCGATCCCGACGCACCGGATCGCGCTCTCGCTGTTGGCCAGGAAGTTGGCGTGTGAGGTCATCGCGCCCTTGGGAAAGCCCGTGGTCCCGCTCGTGTAGAAGATCGCGGCCAGGTCGTCGCGGGCGAGGTTGTCGGTGACAAGCGGCTCGCTATCGGGCATCGCCGTGTCGGGCTGAAATACGAACTCCGCGCCCGAGTCCTGCACCACGTAGGCGACCTCGGCCTCCTTGAAGCGCGTGTTGACCGGTACGGCAACCGCGCCGGCCAGCTGCACGCCCCAGAAGGCCAGCACCCAGTCGGCGCCGTTGGGCAACCGGATCGCGACCCGGTCACCAGGCTTGACGCCGTTCGCGCGCAGGCCGCCGGCCACGCGCGCCGCGCTGTCCCACAGCTCGCCGTAGGTCAGCGCCGGACCGCCCACCTCCTGGAGGGCCAGCGCGCCACGACCGCGCTCCACGCTCGCGTGGAGCATGTGGACGATCGAGTCCGGCCGGTCGCTGTAGCGAGCGATGCCGTCAGCGCCGCGCTGCACGCACTCGTTGCTGTAGGGGTTACGACCGCGTCGGGCCGGTGCAACTGCCACCTGTTCCTCTCCTCACCTCGCGTCGGCTGAGGCGACCCTACCAGCGCCGATCGCCGACGCGGCGCGGTCGCCGATCAGCCCGGGGTGGGCGCCGGGGCGACGGGGGCCACGATCGCCTCCGAGCGTCCGATCAGCCGGCCGGCGATGATCCGATCGGTGATCGCCCACGCGGCGTAGCCGAGCGAGCCGACCGTGCCGGTCACCGCCAGCAAGGCGCCGGCGGCCGCGGTCAGCGCGACGCCGTGGGCGCCGAGGATCAGTACTGCCGCGGCGGGGCCGATGCTCGGCCCGACCGGCAGCTGCCCGAGCGTGAACATCGCGATCAGCAGGGCCATCGCGTCAAAGACCGAGACGTTCACGCCGATCGTGTGCAGCATCAGCCAGTTGCGCGCGACCTGGGCGCACACGGCCAAGAGCACGAACGCGGTCATGCGCGCTCGGCCTTGCTTGCGCAGGATCGCCAAGCCGGTCCACAGTCCCGAGCGATGGCGCTTGGAAAGCCGCTGGACCGCGGCCACCACCGCGGCGATCGTCACGACGGCCCCCAGCGGGATCCACCAGGACAGGCGCAGCGGCCCGATCAAGGTGAAGGAGAAGATCGCGGCGAGCGCGACCTCGACGGTGATGATCGGAACCTCGGCGGCCAGCAGCGCTCCCACCCGCGGCGTGGCGTCCGGCGCGGCGCGCCGCAGCGAGGCGATGCGCGCGACCATTCCCACCGAGCCGTTGACCACGCTGGCCAGATAGCCGACCCCGGCTGCGCGGAACAGCAGCCGGCGGCTGATTCGGCCACCGGCGGCCCGGACGCATATGTTCCACGCCTCGCTCCGCGCCAGCAGGGCGACAACCTGGAGCACGGCCGCCGCCGCCAGGAGCGAGACCGGCGCGCTGTGGAGCGCGGCGAGGAACTGTGCGCGCCGCCCAATCAGCACGAAGGCCAGGACGGCGATGACCGCGAGCGCTCCGAACACGCTGATCAGGACCCGCCGACGGAGCGACAAACAGAAGCCGCGCTCGGCGGTTTCGATACGGGCAATGGTCAGCGGGTCGGACTCGAGCGACAAACGGACTCCGCTTCATAGCGGTTTCCGGAGAATCAGTTGGCGCTGTCACTCGCTAAGCGCCCGCGTCAGGCTGCTACTCCCTGGCCATCCACCGTACCAGCCCCTCAGCCAGGCGGCGCCGGCTTGAGGCGACTGGCCATGTTGGGCGTCGGCTCGGGGCGCGGAAGCTGGGCGTGGGCCTCGGCGAGCTGCTCGATCCGCGTTCGCAACTCGCCGTTCATCGGCGCCGCGCGGGCCGCGCCGGTGTCGACGTGCAGGAGCATCTGCTCGGCGGTCGCCGCCGGTCGTACCTCGCCGTCGCGGACGATGGCGTGAAAGACGTGCAGCCGCTTGTCGTCGACGCCCAGCACCTGGGTGAGCACGCCCACCCGGTCGGCAGCGACCAGCTGGCCCAGATGGGAGAGATGGGTTTCCACGGGTGTGCAGGAGCCGTGCGAGCCGGCGCTGGCCGAGGGCTTTCTCGGTGGAAGCCATGCATCACAGGTTAGGATGCAGCACAGTGATCGTATAATGAAGTTCGAGCCATGAAACGATCAGATGAGCCGATCACCAAACAGCTCGACCTCCGCTCCGTCCGGGCCCTGGTGGCGGTCTCGGACTGCGGCTCGTTTCGCGGTGCGGCGGCCCACCTCGGCTACACCCAGTCGGCCATCTCCCACCAGATCGCCGACCTCGAGGCCGCCGTTCGGGCCCCGCTATTCAGTCGTCCGGGCGGCCGCGGCCAGGTCTCTCTCACCCCGGCAGGGGAGGCTGCCTACCGTCACGCCCGTCGCGTGCTGACCGAGCTGCATGCGCTTGACGCCAGCGTCCAGGCCACCCACGGGGGCGAGCGAGTCGCCGTGCGCATGGGGGTGTTCCAGACCGCGGCCGCTGAGCTCCTGCCCGCCGCCCTGGGCGTGCTGCGCGAAGAATGGCCAGGGGTGGAGGTGATCCTGTCCGAGACCGACGAGGACCCGCGCTTGGCGGATTGGCTGGCCGACGGGCGTCTCGATCTCGCGCTGACCCTCAACCAGCAGCCCGATGACCGGATCGAGTTGATCCGCCTGTTCGAGGACCCGTGGGTCCTGCTCACCCGGCGAGACAGCGAGTTGGTCACCGAGCGTCCTAGCTTTGACCTCCTCGACCGTGCCGACGTCGTCGCCTGGACGTCACGCTGGAACATCCAGTCAGAGCTCGAGGCAGCGTGGCGCCGCCGCGGAATCGCGCCGCACGTGGTCTACCGCACCGATGACAACCTCGCCCTGCAGCGACTCGTCTCGGCGGGGCTCGGCCACGCGTGCGTCGGCCGTCTGGCCGCCCAGCGAGCGATTGACCCGTCGCTTACTTGGCTAGAGCCGCCCGATGTGCTCTCTCCCCGGGTGGTCGCCCTCTGCCACCCGCGCCAGCGCGATCCGGCGGACGCTGCCCTGGCGCTCAGCGCGGCGCTGCGGTCCCAGTTCGGCGCGTGACGCCCACGGGGTTTTCTATGTCGCGCTCGGTGATCCAGGTCATATCTCTGGCGAGGGCCTCGCCGAAGCCACCGCCCGCGGTGCGGCCGAGCACCTCTGTCGCAGCGTGACCCACAAGCAGCCGCCGGCCATCCGCGCCCGACCCGCAGCGGGGCTCTAGCGGGTTAGCAGTCCGACGAGGCCGGGGAAGCGCTGCTCGAGGTCCTCGCGGCGCAGCGAGATGAGCCGGAGGGTTCCTTCGGCGCGGGTGCGGGTCACGCCGGCCTCGCGGAGCAGCCGCATGTGGTACGAGGCGGTGGAGGCAGGCAGGCCGAGCGCGGTGGAGATCTTGCCGCACGCGTGGGGTTGACCGTCGGCGAGCAGGCGGACGATCGCTAGGCGCACCGGGTCGCCAACGCTGCGCATGATCGTCGCCAAATCGAGCGCCGCGGCGTCCGGGTGAGAGATCCGCTCCACCGGGGTTATCGGGGTAGGCATCAGAAACATGATACCTTGCTTCTAAGATTCCACGATATTGGAAATAGGGAACGACTGAGGTAGTTCGATGATCACTGGTTCCACCCGCAGATTCACGGCCGCGGGCCGCACGCTCTCTCCGCGCTCCGCCTACGCACTGGTGGCGGCGGTAATCGGCCTGGCGCTGTTCGCGTCGGGGACACCGTCGCCGCTCTACGGCACTTATCGCGAGCTGTGGAGATTCTCGCCGCTCGTGCTGACGCTCGTCTACGCGACCTACGCCTTCGGAGTGCTCGCTGCTCTGCTCCTCGCCGGCCGAGTCTCTGACGAGGTTGGCCGGCGTCCGGTGCTGCTCACGGCGCTTGGAACGCTGATCGGCACGACGATCCTGTTCATGCTGGCCGACTCGGTTGCGTGGCTGTTCATCGCCCGCGCGGTGCAGGGACTGGCTACCGGGCTGGCGCTGGGCGCCGCCAGTGCCGCTCTACTTGACCTGCACCCGCGCCGTGACCCCGCCGGTGTCGGCCTGACCAACGGCGTGGTCAGCGCCGGCGGGATGGGACTCGGCGTGCTGGTCTCGGCCACGGTGGTCGAGTTGCTCCCCGCCCCGCGCGTGTTGCCCTATGTGGCGCTGTTCGTCCTGTTCTCGATCGCCTTTGTGGGCGCGCTGCGGATGCCCGAGCCGGTCGCGAACCGCACGCGTCTGCGGTTGACCCCGCAACGCCCCAGCGTTCCACCCGCGGTCCGTCGTGCGTTCGTGCTCGCCGCACTCGCGGTCATCTCGTCGTGGTCGATCGCCGGCCTATTCCTCTCGCTCGGTCCTCAGCTCGCCGGCGGGCTGCTCCACAGCACCAACGCGCTCGTGGCCAACCTCAGCATCTTCGTCCTCGCCGCATCGGCCGCGATCGCGCAGCTCGCGTTCCGGCGCTCCGCGCCGTGGGCGGGAGCCGCTGGCGGGTCGGTGGCCCTCGCCGCCGGGATGCTCGCAATCGTCCTCGCTGCCTCCACCGACTCCAGCACCCTGTTCCTGGCGGGCGCAGTGCTCGCCGGTGCCGGCTTCGGAGTCGCGTTTCTCGGCTCGCTGCGGGCGCTCTCAGCCGCAATCCCGCCTGAGCACCGTGGGGCCGTCATGTCAGCCTTCTACATCGTCGCCTATGCGTCCCTGTCGCTCCCCGCGATCCTCGCCGGCATCCTCGTGACGCCGCTCGGCCTGCACCCGACGTTCGAGATCTTCGGCAGCCCCATCGCCGCCCTGGCGCTGATCGTCGCGCTCGAGGCGTGGCGCACCCGACCACGCCACCGGCCGGCCCCCGCGGCCTACGCCGCGACCTGCCCCTCAACCGTCAGCTGAGCCCCACGAGCTGCGGGGCTCGGTAACGACGCGCACACCGAGGCCGATCAGGGCCAGGGCGGTGACCGTCTACGGTGATGCGCCGTGCCTTCGCCTGCCGCAGGAGTCGAGCGTCGCCTGGTCCTCGTGGTCGGCGCCGTGGTGTTCGTCGACACGACGTTCTATGCCGTGATCGCGCCGCTGCTTCCCACGCTCGCGCACGAGTTGCATTTGTCGAAGCTATCCGCGGGTGTGATGACGGCCAGCTACCCGGTGGGCACGCTCGTGGGCTCGCTGCCCGGCGGGGTGCTGGCCGCGCGGGTGGGGCCCAAGCAAACCGTCGTCGCCGGGCTTGCCCTGCTCGCCGGCTCGACGATCGCCTTTGCGTTCCTGCACGATGCCGCGGCGCTTGATGGCGCTCGCTTCATCGAGGGCCTGGGCGGTGCCTGCTCGTGGGCGGGCGGCCTGGCGTGGATCATCGCCGAGACGGCCGCGACCCGCCGCGGCGCCCTGATCGGTCGCACGCTGGGGGCCGCGATCGCCGGCAGCCTGTTCGGGCCGGTGATCGGCACGCTGGCCAACGCGATTGGCAGACAGGCTGCGTTCAGCGGGGTCGTGATCATCGCCGTGCTGCTGATCGCCGAGACTCGCCGCCTCCCGTCTCATCATGTTCGATCCGCACAGGGGCTGGGCGAGCTCCGGACTGCCCTCGGGGGCCGCGGCATTCGGACGGGGATGTGGCTGGTGACGCTTCCCGCGGTCGCCTCTGGCGCGCTCAACGTCCTCGGCCCTCTTCGCCTACATCGGTTCGGCGCGGGCGCGGCGGTGATCGGTGCCACCTTCCTGGTCGCCGCCGGAGCCGAGGCCGTGATCACTCCCGCGGTCGGCAGCTTGTCGGACCGGCGCGGCCGGCTGGTGCCGATCCGGCTCGGCCTCGTTGTGACCGCCGGCCTGCTGCTCTCGTTCAGCCTCCCGAGCGCCGTGATTGTTCTGGCCGCGGTGGTCGTCGCGATCGCCGCCGCGCTCGGCACGTTCTGGGCGCCGGCGACGGCGATGCTCTCCGATGCTGCTGATCGACACGGACTCGACCAAGGCCTCGCCGGGGCGCTCATGAACCTCGCCTGGGCCGCAGGCCAGACGCTCGGCTCAGGCGCCGGCGGCTCGCTCGCCAACGCGACCAGTGACGCTCTCCCGATGCTGATCACCGCTGGTCTGTGTGCCGTCACCTTGGCGGTCCTCAGCCGCCCGGCGGCCGGACGCGCCCTCGCGGACCCCTCGTAGGACCGGGAGCGGCCGGTAGCGGATGGATCGCCGGCGAGGCAGCGGCCGGATCTGATCTCGCCGCGTGATCGCGAGGCGCCGATTTCGGCTATGCGCGTCGGAACGCTCGGACGGACAGCGGCACGAAAATAAGCAGGAGCCCAGTGAGCCAGGCGAGTGTCCCGAGCGTCGGGGCGAGCGCGTCACCGTGGCCGATCATCAGCGCGCGCGCGGCATTGACGGTCAGGCTGACGGGATTGACGTCAGCGAAGCTGTGCACGATCCCGGGCATGGTGGCGGTAGGGACAAACGCGGAGGACGCGAACACCAGTGGGAAGACCCAGATGAACCCGACCGATTGAGCGGTCTCAGGGTCGCGGACCGAGAGACCGACGAAGGCGCTGATCCACGAGAACACGTAGGCGAAAGCGAGGACGAGCGCGAAGGCCAGGGCGACCTCGAATGGGGACTGGGTCGGTCTGAAGCCGACGGCGGCGCCGATCAGCAGCATCACGACCAGCGTCACGAGGTTCGTCACCAGGTCGGCCGCGGTACGCCCGATCAGTACGGCCGAGCGGGCGATCGGCAGCGAGCGGAAGCGATCGACGACGCCGGCCTTGATGTCCTCGGTCAGGCCGAGGCCGGTGGTGAGGGCTCCGAAGACCGCCGTCATGACGATGATCCCGGGCAGCAGGAAGTTGACGTAGCTGACGCGCCCGGTGTTGATCGCGCCCCCGAACACGTACCGGAAGAGCAGCACGAAGATCACCGGCTGTACGAACAGGTAGACGACGTACATCGGTCTGCGCAGGATCTTGCGCAGCTGGCGGACGGCCATCACGCGGCTGTCGGCGATTGTCTCGGCCAGCGTCACGCGACCGCGTTCGGCAAAGGTGGGAGTTGGGGTGTTCATGCGGCCTCCAGTGCGCGTGGTTGGTCAGTGGGTTCGTGCTCGGCGGGATGTCCGGTCAGGTTGAGGAATACGTCGTCGAGACTGGGCTGCTGCAGCTCGACGGCGACGATCGTCAGCCGTTGAGCGTCCAGGCGCCGGACGGCCTCCGCCGACGCGGCTGGGTTGGCCACGGCCAGGCGTATCTCGCTGTCGGCGACGCCCACGCGCTGCTCTTCGCCGGCGCCCAGATCGGCCAGCGCGGCCGAGGCGGCGGGGAGGTCGGCCGGATCAGCGAGGCGGACGATGAGGACGTTTCCGCCGACCGCCGCCTTCAGTTGGGCCGAGGTTCCCTGGGCGGCGATCCGCCCGTGGTCGACGAGCGCGATTTGTTGCGCCAGCCGGTCGGCCTCCTCCAGGTATTGGGTCGTGAGCAGGACCGTCGTGCCCTCGCGGCGCAGCTCCTCGACCATGCTCCACAGCTCTTGGCGGGAGCCAGGATCGAGGCCGGTGGTCGGCTCGTCGAGCAGGACCACCGGGGGGCGGGCGATCAATCCCGCCGCGAGGTCCAGCCGTCGGCGCATGCCGCCGGAATACGTCGAGACCCGACGGTCGGCGGCCTCCGCGAGCCCGAAGCGCTCGACCAGCTCACTCGCCCGGCGGCGCGCCTCAACGCCCGAGAGGCGGTAGAGGCGGGCGATCATCTCGACATTCTCGCGTCCGGTCAGTTCCTCGTCGACGGCCGCGAACTGGCCCGCGAGCCCGATCCGCCTGCGGACCGCCAGCGGCTCACTGACGACATCGTGGCCGAGCACCCGGGCGTGGCCGGCCGTCGGTTCGAGCAAGGTGGCCAGCACGCGCACGAGCGTGGTCTTGCCGGCGCCGTTGGGTCCGAGCAGTCCGAACACGGTCCCGTATTCCACCTGCAGGTCCAGGCCGTCGAGCGCGACCACGTCGCCGAAGGATTTCACCAACCCCTCGACTTCGATCGCCATCCCGGTGTCAGTCATCTCGCTTCTCCTCGACTGTTCGCTTGTACTCCTGCCACTCGTCCCAGAGCGCCGGCATCCGCGACTCCCACCAGGCGTAAAACGCGTCTAGCTCCTCCAGCCGCGCGCGTCGCGCGGCCGGTTCGCCGGCCAGCGCCTCTAGGCCCTGGGCCAGCAACGCTCGCGCCTCCTCGACACCCTGGTCGCGGACCTGATCGTCCCAAGCCTCGGGGCGCAGACGAAAACGATCCGCGCGCTCGCCCCGCACGTGGAGCCGGTCAACCAGGCGGGCGCGAACCAACATTCCGGTGGCGGCGCTGATCGAGCCCTTGCTGGCCTCGAGCGCCTCGGCGAGCTGCGCCGCCGTCTGCTCCACCGGGTCGCACACCAACAGCCAGCCGAGCACCCGCCCGGTCATCTGCTGCATGCCGTACGACTTCGAGATCCACACGCCGGTCGCGTCGACGAATCGCCAGAGCTTGTCTTCCATACGTTCAGAGATTACTGAATCTTCAGCTCATTCGCAACTTCCGGCGTCAATGGGCCGTCCAGCACGGCAAGGAGGCTTACGCGTGCTAACGGAGAGGGGGGTGTCTGGGTTCACGACATATGTCCCAGGTGATACGTCCCTCGTGAGTCGGGACATAGGTCACACCCCGTGGCAGGGTTGAGCAGGATTGCGGCGGTCGTCGTGGAGGCGCGAGCGGAGCGAGTGCCGCAGCGGCGATCGCCGGGCGCGACTTGTCCGGGGGTGGGCGAACAGTCGCGGGCATGTCCCGAACTCGTGTTGCTGTTCTTCAAATCGTTTCTAAGCAGCTGACGGTCACCGCGGCTGCGGCCGAATATGGGATCTCCCGGCGGCATTTGCACCGCCTCCTGGTCCGCTACCAAGAGGGCGGCCTAGACGCGCTTGAGCCTCGCTCACGCCGCCCGAAGACGACCCCGATCGCGACGCCTGAGACGGTCCGTCAGCGGGTCATCGAGTTGCGTGGCCAGTTGACCGCGGATGGGTTGGATGCCGGGCCGGTCACGATCGGCTGGCACCTCGAGCGAGAGGGACTGCCGGCGCTGTCGACATCCACGATCCGCCGGATCTTGCACGCGGCAGGGTTGATCACGCCGGAGCCAAGAAAGCGGCCTCGATCGTCCTACACGCGCTTTGAGATGGCGCAGCCAAACGAGATGTGGCAGTCAGACTTCATCCACTGGCGCCTGGCGGACGGGTCCGATGTCGAGGTCCTGAACTGGCTCGATGATCACTCCCGCTACCTGCTCTCCTGCACCGCCCATGAGCCCGTCACCGGCGATGACGTCGTCGCCGTGTTCCTAGGCCTGGTCGAGGAATACGACCCGCCAGCCTCGACGCTGACGGACAACGGCAGCGTCTACACCAGCCGCTTCACCGGCGGGCGCAACGCGTTCGAATACGTCCTGGCGATCCTCGGGATCCGCCAGAAGAACGGATCCCCAGGCCACCCCCAAACCCAGGGCAAGACCGAACGGTTTCACCAGACCCAGCAGCGCTGGCTCAAGGCCCGGCCAACAGCGCGCAGCGTCGCCGAGCTGCAAGCCCAGCGAGACGAGTTCCGCGGGCATTACAACGAACAGCGCCCCCACCGAGCCCTCAACCGTCGAACGCCTGGCGGCGCCTATCGCGCCACCCCGAAAGCCGCACCAGCGAGCAACGGACACGCCCAAGGGCACTACCGCCTGCGCTACGACCGACTCGACCCCAAAGGCCGCATGACCCTCCGCCGCGCGGGACGAATGCACCACCTCGGCGCCGGCACCACCCACGCCCGCAAACGCGTCCTCGCGTTCGCCGACGACCACCAGGTCACGGTCGCCGAGCTCGCCACCGGCGAGGTGCTCTCCCGCCACCTGATCGACCCGAACACGACCTACTGGCGCAACGAAATGCGAGAGCCCGGCCGCTGGCCGAGCTCTCAAAAGTGAGACCTATGTCGCGCCTCAGGTGTGACCTATGCCCCGACTCATCACAATAACGGAGAGGGGGGGATTCGAACCCCCGATGGACTGAAAGCCCATACCGGTTTTCGAGACCGGTATGGGTGGGTGCCTGACCCTCGCGATTTGCAGGGATTCCTCGATCGGCGTGCTGGCTGTGGGCCAATCGGTGGGCCAGTCGCCCCCGATCGACGCTCGATCGCGGTGTCCCGGCAGCGTGCCGGGCCGGGCCCGGCTGCGCCGTGACCTAGGTCCTTCCTGCACCCGCTGGGTCTCGGGCTGGCCAAGGGGGCCGCCGTGATCCCGGCCCTTAAACGCGAAGCGCCGGGTGGCCGCCCGGCGTTCCGTGGTCGTGCAGAAGTTGATAGCTCGCTGCGCAGTCTACCGCGTCCGGGGACGGATTCGGTTTGGCTTCCCGCGTACTGCCGGTGCCGGCCGCGCGCTGGAGGTCGGTCGTGAGCCGGCAAGCGATCGCCGCGGCGCTGGCTCGCGACGACCTCGCGGGAGGCGAGCGGCTGGGCGCGGGCGGGGCTGAGCCGCAGCCTCTACCTGCACGACCGCGATCAGCTTGTCCGGGGCGGGCTGATCGTCGTGGAGGAGGTGGCTTCCGGGCGCGGCCGGGCGAGCACGGTCGCGC
>JBOGYN010000034.1:0-15405 GCA_050696855.1 Solirubrobacteraceae bacterium
GCCTCGAGCGCGCGCGGGCGCGTCGCCCCCGGCTCGCGCAACGGCTCTTCACCGACGCCGAGCGCGACTACGCCGCCGCGCGCGCCCGACCCGGGCAGCACCTGGCCGCCCGCTTCTGCGCCAAGGAGGCGGTGGCCAAAGCGCTCGGCCTGACCGCCTGGAGCTGGCGCGACGTCGAGGTCGTGTCCGACGGGGGCGCCCCGGTGGTCGCGCTGAGCGGCGCTGCCGCGCGGCGGGCCGCCGAGCTCGGGGTGGTGGTGCACGTCTCGCTCACCCACACCCGGCACGAGGCCGGTGCCGTGGCGCTGACCGAATCCCCTTCACACTCTTGACGCCCCGGCCGGACTGGCTTGAGCCGCTGCCCGACGCCCGGCAGCAGCGCGCCATCGACGAATGGGCGATCCAGATCCGAGGCATCGCCGGGACAACGCTGATGGAGAATGCCGGCGCCGGACTGGCCGCGTTGGCCAGCGTCCGTGCCCCCGCGGGCCGGGTCGTCGTGGTCTGCGGCAAGGGCAACAACGGCGGCGACGGGCTGGTCGTCGCGCGCCTGCTGCGCGAGCAGGGTCGTGACGTCGACGTCCTCCTGCTGGCGCCCGGGGAGGAATTGTCGGGCGACGCCAAAGCCAATTTTGACCGCTTGCCCGGCTCGGCGGCGCGGCCGTTTGACCCCGAGGCGCTCGCCGGAGCGGCCGTGATCGTCGATGCGATCCTGGGCACCGGTTTCTCGGGCGAGCCTCGCGACCCCGCTCGGACCGCGATCGAGGCCATCAACGACGCGCCCGGTACCCCGGTCATCATCGCGTGTGACGTGCCCAGCGGCGTCGACCCCTCGACCGGCGAAATCGCCGGCGCGGCCGTTGCCGCCGACGCCACGGCCACCTTTCACGCCGGCAAGCCCGGCCTCTGGATAGCGCCGGGCAAGGACCACGCCGGTGACGTGACCGTGGTCGACATCGGGATCCCGCCCGGCGCTCCCGGCGATCCGTCGTTGGGGTTGATCGCGGCCGCCGTCCTGGAGCAGATTCCCCGGCGCGGCCGCGAGTCGACCAAGTTCGCGGCCGGGAGCGTCCTGGTCTGCGGCGGCTCGCTGGGGCTCACCGGGGCCCCGTGCCTGGCCTCGGAGGCCGCGATGCGCGCCGGAGCCGGCTACGTGACCGCGTGCGTCCCGGCCTCGCTGAACGTCGTCTTTGAGCAGCGGCTGCTCGAGGTCATGACCGTTGCACTGCCCGACGCCGAGGGCGCGCTGCTCGGCGACGGTGCCGATCAGGTGCGGGAACGCGCCGAGCGCTCGGGCGCGCTCGTGCTCGGGCCGGGCCTGGGCCGAGCGGAGGAGAGCGGCCATCTGGCCCGTGAGCTGGCCCGCACGGTGAAGATCCCGCTCCTGCTCGACGCCGACGGACTCAACGCCCACGCCGGCCGGCTCGATGCTCTCGCGCAACGTCCGGCCGCTACCGTGCTCACGCCCCACGCGGGCGAGCTGGCGCGGTTGCTCGGGACCGAGAGCGCGGAGATCGAGCGCCACCGCCTTCAGGCCGTCCGCCGGGCCGCGGAGACCGCCCAGGCGGTGATCGTGCTCAAGGGGGATGACACGCTCGTGGCTGAACCCGGAGGGCGCGTGGGGGTCAGCCGGGGCGGGGCCTCGGCGCTGGCCACGGCCGGCACGGGAGATGTGCTGTCGGGGATCACGGGGGCGTTTCTGGCCAAGGGGGTCGAGCCGTTCACCGCCGCCTGCGCCGCCGTGTTCCTGCACGCCCGGGCCGGCCGGCTCGCCGGTGAGACGATCGGAACCGAAGGCGTGATCGCCCGCGACGTGATCGAGTTGCTGCCGCGGGCCCATCAGGAGCGCTGAGCCGTGTCCGGCGCCGGAGACGGAGACAGCTGAGGGTGGCCGTCAGGGCGCGGGCGCGCATTAACCTGGCCGCGATCGAGCGCAATGTGGCCACGCTCAGGGCCGGCCTCACGGGCGGAGCGGAGCTGTGCGCGGTCGTCAAAGCCAATGCGTCCGGTCATGGCGCCGTTCCGGTGGCCCGGGCCGCGCTGGACGGGGGCGCAACTTGGCTCGCCGTGGCCACCGCGCTCGAGGCCGCCGAGCTGCGCGCCGCCGGCCTGACCGTCCCGACGCTGATCATGGGTGCCGTCAGCGCTGAAGAGCTCCCGGTGGCGCTCGGCACGGGGGCGATGATGACCGCTTGGAGCGTTGAGTTCGTGGATGCCCTGGAGCGGGCGGCCACTGCCCCGGTCGCTGTCCACGTCAAGTTCGATACTGGGATGGGCCGGCTGGGAACGCGAGAGCTGTCCGAGGCCCTGGCGGTGGCCGATCGGGTTCTGGCCGCCGGTCGGCTCGAGCTCGCCGGCGCGATGACCCACCTCGCCACCGCCGATGGTGACCGCGAGTTCATGGCCCAGCAGCTGCGCGCGTTCGTCCCCTTCGTGGCCGCCATGCGGGCGCGGGCGCCCGGCCTGACCGTGCACGCTGCCAACAGCGCGGCGACCCTCCGTGAGCCGGCCAGCCACTACGACATGGTCCGGTGTGGAATCGCGCTTCACGGCTGTGACCCGATGAATGAGGATCCTGATCGCTACGGCCTGGAGCCGGCGCTTGAGCTGACCTCCTACGTGGCGGCGGTCAAGCTCGTCCGGCCGGGTGAGAGCGCCGGCTACAGCCGTCGCTTCGTCGCCGACGCCGAGACCTGGCTGGCGACCCTGCCGATCGGCTACGCCGACGGCGTCGGGCGGGCGCTCAGCAACAACTGCGACGTCCTCATCGGCGGCCGGCGCTACCCGCTCGTCGGCATGGTCAGCATGGACAACCTGACCGTCGCCCTGGGCGCTACGCCGCCCCCGGGCTCAGCGATCGGGGCGCCGGCGACGATCATCGGTCGCGACGGTTCCCAGCGCCAGACCGCCGAGGATCTGGCCCGCCGGATGGGCACCATCCACCACGAGGTGCTGTGCGGGATCTCGGCGCGGGTAACACGCGAATACCATCGCGACGGCGGGTCGGTCCCGTGACCGATCCGCTCGTTGAGCTCCGGGCGATTGCCCCGGACGCCTGGCTGGTCGGCGGCGCGCTGCGCGATCGGCTGCTCGAGCGCACGACGGACGACTTCGACGTTGTCATCCCGCCCGCGGGTGATCGGAGCGTCGAGCGGACCGCCCGGGCCCTCGGGGGCGCGGCGGGCGGCGTGGCCTTCGCCCTTTCGGACGCCTTTGGCGCCTGGCGGGTGGTCGATCACGGCCGCCACTGGCAGGTTGACCTGACCCGGCTCGAGGGCGAGACGATCGAGTCTGACCTGGGGCGCCGGGACCTGACGATCAACGCCATCGCCCAACGTCTGGCTGCGGACGCGCCGCTGATCGACCCCTCCGGGGGGCTCGCCGACCTCGACGCCCACCGGCTGCGGGCGGTGTCCGATGACGCCTTTGCGCGCGACCCCCTGCGCACGATGCGCCTCGCCCGGCTGGCCGCTGAGCTCGCCTTCGCGGTGGAGCCCGCCACCCTGGCCCTCGCCCGGATCAGCGCCGCCGGGCTGGCCTCGGTATCGGTCGAGCGGGTGTTCGCGGAGCTGCGACGCCTGCTGAGCAGCGACCGGGCGCTGGACGGGCTCGAGCTGATGGATGCGGCGATGATCACGGGGATCGTCATCCCTGAGCTCGCGGCGCTGCGTGGGATTGAGCAGAGCCGCTTTCACCATCTCGACGTCTATGACCACACGCGGGCCGTCCTGGCCGAGACGATCGCGCTGCAGGCGGACCCCGAGCCCGTGTTCGGGGCCCAAACGCCGGTCCTGCAGGCATTTTTGGCCGCGCCGCTGGCCAATGACCTGACCCGAGGCCAGGCGCTGCGCTTCGGCGCCCTCCTGCACGACATTGCCAAGCCTCAGACGCGAGACATGACGCCTGAGGGCCGCGTCACCTTCATGCGCCACGACGTGGCCGGGGCTGATCTGGCCGCCGGAATCCTGGCTCGTCTGCGGGCCAGCGAGCGCCTGTCGGAGTACGTTGCGGCGCTTACCCGCCACCACCTGCGCCTCGGCTTCCTGGTGCACCGGATGCCGTTGGACCGCCGCGAGGTCTACCGCTACCTGGACGTATGCTCGCCGGTGGCGGTTGATGTCACCGTTCTGAGCGTCGCCGACCGGCTGGCCACGCGAGGCGACAACGCCGAGCGGGCGATCGCCCGCCACCTCGAGCTGGCCCGTGGGCTCCTGGCCGCCGGGCTGGACTGGCAGGCCGACCCCCCGCGGCCGCCGGTGCGCGGCGACGAGCTCGCCGCCGCCCTGGCGATCCGGCCCGGCCCGCGGCTCGGTGAGCTTCTGCACGAGCTCGAGGAGGCCGCTTATGCCGGCGAAGTGTCCTCGCGCGAGGAGGCGATCGCCTACGCGCGGCAGCGGGTCGACCGCGATCAGTAAGGGTGGCGCGGCGCGTGTGCCCTAAGCTGGCGCCGATGAGCGACCCCGACTGCCTGTTCTGCAAGATCATCGCCGGCCAGATCCCTGCGCAGATGATCGCCGAGGACGAGCGCACGGTGGCCTTTATGGACATCAATCCGGCCACGCGCGGACACGCGCTCGTGGTACCCCGGCGCCATGCCGCCAACCTGCTGGAGATCGAGCCTGATGAGCTCGCCGCGACCGTCCTGGCCGCCCAGCGCCTGGCCCGGCGGGCGAGCGAGCGGCTCGGCGCCGACGGCGTGAACCTGATCAACTCGTGCGGATCGGCGGCCTGGCAGACCGTCTTTCATCTCCACATCCATGTGATCCCCCGGTATCAGGGGGATCCGCTGCGACTGCCCTGGGTGCCCGCCCCGGGCGACCCCGACGAGATCGTCGCCGCCGCGCAGGAGCTGCGGTGAGCGGGTCTGCGCCGCCGGTGCGCCTGGAGCGCGAGGCCGGGCTGGTCATCGTCACCTTTGACTCGCCGCCGCTGAACCTGTTCACCCGCGAGCTCGAGCAGGAGCTGGTCGCCACGTTGGACGAGCTCGAGCGCGATCGCCCGCGCGCGGTGCTGTTCCGCGCCGAGGGCCGCGCCGTGAGCGGCGGGGTCGACGTCTCCTTGTTCGCCGCTCTGGCCGGGCCCGAGGAGGCGACCGAGACATTCAACGAGCTGGTGGCCGTGGCGCGGCGCGTCGACTCCCTGCCGTGTCCGACGGTGTTCGCCGCCCATGCCCTGTGCCTGACCTGGGCCTTTGAGCTCGCGCTGGCCTGCGACGTGATTCTGGCTGCGCAATCGGCCAGCTTCGGGCTGGTCGAGCGGGTGATCGGGCTGACCCCGGCGATGGGCGGGACCCAGCGTCTGGCCGAGCGCGCCGGCACCGGCCGCGCGCGGGAGTTCGTGATGACTGGTGGTCGCTACCGCGCCGAGGTGCTGGAACGCTGGAACGTGGTCAACCGCGTCCTGCCCGACGAGGGTTTTGACGCCTCCGCCCGCGATTTCGCCGCCGAGCTGGCGGCCGGCCCGACCCTGGCTCACGCGGCGACCAAGCAGGTCATCCGCGATTTCACGCACGGGGGAATCGAGCTGGCCAACGAGCGCATCGCCGGCGTGGCCGGACAGCTGTTCGCCACCGAGGACCTGCAGAACGCCGTCAAGTCGTTCCTGGCCGACGGTCCGGGCAAGGCCGCGTTCCACGGCCGCTGAGTGCCGAGGGGCGATTTATCCCCGCTGGCGCCCGGTCCCTGCTACCTTCTGCCGGTCTTATCGGGGTCATTAAGGCGCCGATCTTGGTCAATCGCGAGGAGCGCCGAGGAAATCCATGGCAACCGGCACCGTCAAGTGGTTCAGCGACGACAAGGGCTTCGGGTTCATCACACCCGATGACGGTGGTCGCGACCTGTTTGTTCACTTCAGCGGCATCAATGGGGATGGCTATCGCTCTCTGCCCGAAGGATCCAAGGTCTCCTACGAGGAGGAGGAGGGTCCGAAGGGGCCGAAAGCGGTGAACGTCTCCAAGCTCTAGCCCCGCGTCCCGACCCCCCTGGTTGCGGCCCGCCTTGGGCACGGGCGGGTGTGATCGCCTGCCTCGTCGGCGCCGCCGGTATGGGCGAGCTGTGCATGACGCATCCCAACCCGGCCGAGGCAGGCAGGGTCCAGGCTGTCGATCCCGAACTGAGGGAGGGATCACCGGCCGACCGGGACCATGGCACCCGCAACTGCCGCGCCGCGGTCGTGTTCAATGACGATGATGAAACGAATCTCGCTCTTCACCGCCGGCTTGATCGCCGCCGCTTTTGCGGTCGCGCCCGGCATAGCCGGGGCCAAGCTTGTCGAGCTCGGCTCGACCGCGACCCCGATCGCCTCGCCGGTCTGCCCCAAGGGCGTCTCGCCCTCGCAGTGCTTCATCATCCTCACGCGCACGACCGCGGTCCAATCGGTCAGCGACGGCGTCACCAATCCCACCACGGTCAAGCACGACGGGTGGGTAGTGGCCTTCACGGTCGGCCTGTCCAAGCTCTCGACCACCGCCTCGACGGAGAAGAACTACCTCCACGTCCTCGATCAGGCTTACGGCGGCACGCCTCAGCTGGCGCTCACCGTGCTCAAGCCGGGTCCGAAGAATAAATTCACGGTCGCCGCCCAGAGTCAGACCTTCCACCTGATCCCGTTCCTGGGGCAGGTTCTGCAGGAGCCGCTGGCGCTGCCGCCGAGCTTCACACAATTCACCGCGCTGCCGGTCAAGAAGGGCGAGGTCATCGGGCTTACGGTCCCCACCTGGGCGCCCGTGCTCGCTTACAACCTCAACGCGCGCAAGTTCTCCTACCGCCAGAGCCGTAAGGCCAACTGCACGCATGCGGCCGCCGGCCAGACGGCTCAGCTCACCGTCGGTGCCAGCACTCAATATCTGTGCTCGTACACCGGGACCCGCGTCGAATACAGCGTGACCGAGGTCGTGAACACCCCTTACCCCAAGTCCTACGTCCACTGATCCCGAGTTAGGGGATCAGCAGGCGCCGGGGTTCTGCTGACAGAAGGCCGAGCCCAGCCCGGCTCCGCCGTTGGTTCCCGCGGGGGCGGATCCGCCGCCCGTGGTACCCGCCGCGCCTCCGCCCGAGGGTGAGGTGCCGGTCGCACCCGAGGGCGTGGTGCCGGTCGCACTCGAGGGCGTGGTGCCGGTGCTACCCGAGGGCGTGGTGCCCGTGCCCGCTGAGGTGGTGGAGGAGCTGCTCTTCGATGTCGTGGTGGATGAGTTGATCACGGCAGCGTTGCTGCTCGCGCCCGAGGTCGGCACCGTGAAGCCCGGCGCCCCGGCCGTGTTGGTGGTGCCCGAGCCCCCGCTGCCGCAAGCGGCCAGACAGAGAGCGACGGCGATGGCGGCCCCGGCCTGAGCGGCGGACCTCTGAGCGCGGAAGTTCATCTCGCGGATCGTCCGGGCCTCAGGAGCCGAGTGGCTCCATCCGCCTGCCGCAGTGAGGGCAGTCGTTGAGATCCTTCTGAGCGAGCTGATCGCACCAATTGCAGAAGCGGAGATTCGCCACCGTCCACGGCAGTTCGGAGGCCGTGGGGGCGAGTGGCAGCACTTGACCAACGACTTCAAGCTGCTCGCCGGTCTCGCGATCTCGGTACACCTGCCCCGGCTGCGCCTCGATGATTACTTCGCGGCCGGTGGATGGTGTCCGCATCCTGTACTTCTGGCGGGACCTCATTGCGGGGCAATGCTACCAGTGCCCCGGACGGCAAGGCTGGCGGGGCTTTGGCGTCAGCGCGAGGATGCCGTGCGCTTGGATAGAGTGCGGCCCCGACCGTATGGAGAGAGTTCTCGCCCGACCCTTTCGAACCCTGGCCGCGCTGTTCTCGAGCGCCGTGCTGATCGTCGTCCTGGGCGGGTGTGCGGTCAAGCACCCGGTGGCCGACGTGGTCAACGGGAAGGTGCTGTTCGTCAAGGGCTGCGCCTCGTGTCACACGCTGGCCCACGCCAACTCGGCTGGCGTCACCGGCCCCAATCTGGACGACGTCTTTCGCCAGGATCGCGCCGACGGCTTCAAGAGTGCCTCGATCCAGGGCTTGGTCTCCTACTGGATCGAGTTCCCCAACACCCAGGGCGTGATGCCGGCCAGGATCTACAAAGGCCAGGCTGCCCAGGACGTGGCCGCCTACGTGGGTCAGGTCGCCTCGCGCCCCGGCGTCGACTCGGGCGCTCTGGCCAGTGCGGTGCCGAGCGTCAACCAGAAGCCGGCGGCGGAGAAGGGCGGCGTCCTGCAGATCGACGCCGACCCGACCGGTCAGCTGAAGTACCTGGCCTCGAGCGCGACCGCCACCCCGGGCAAGGTCCAGATCAAGATGCAGAACAAGTCCTCGACGCCGCACGACATCGCGATCAGCGGCGGCGGGGTCAATCAGGTGGGCAAGATCGTCTCGGGCGGCGGCGTCTCGGTCGTCTCGGCGAGCCTCAAGCCTGGGAAGTACACCTTCTTCTGTACCGTTCCGGGCCACCGTGCCGCCGGCATGGTCGGGACGATCACCGTCAAGTAGAAGCGCGTAGGCGCTCCCACAGCTCGTCGCTGCGGCCCGCCGCGACCGCCCGCTGCGCCCGTTGCTCGTCCAGGCTCAGTCCGTGCTGGCTGGCATAGTCCAAGAGCTCTTGGCGCTGCTCGTTCTGGCGCGCTACGCGGAGGAACAGCCAGCAGAACAGCCCGATCGTCAGCAGACTCTCCTCCACCATCATTAGGCCCCCGGCGGCGACCTGATCGGCCAGGGGCGCGATATGCCAGTGGGCGTCCCCCGGCCGGTAATAGGGGTAGAAGGCCGTTCCAGCGAAGATCATGATGTTGCCCAGCACGGTGCCGATCAGCCTCACGGCGACGATGTAGACGAGCCGGGCGCCGTTGGAGAACCAGGTCGGCTTGGGGAGCGGGCCGAGCAGGGCCATCCAGACGGCGATTCCGAAGGTCAGGAAGGTCGCGTGTTCGAGCGCGTGCAGGGCGTCGTGGCGCAACGCCCCCTGATACAGGGCGGGCAGGTGCCAGACGTAGAAGTTGACCCCCCAGAGGACGATCGCGACCACAGGATGGCTGAGGACGCGCAGCCGGGCGATAACCGGGTTGCGCAGCAGGGGGGCAATCATCGGCCCGTTGCACCCGAGCACGAACAGGAGGGCCGCGATATCGCCGATCAGCAGGTGCTCGGCCATGTGGGCGACCAGAAGCTGGTCTGAGAGCGTGTCCACCGGCGGGCTGAGGGCGAGCTCGAGTACCACGAGGCCGGCGGCGAAGCAGATCCGGCGCCAGCGCGGGACCGGGCGGCCGTGGTCGGCCAGGGTGCGGGCTCTGACCCAGTAGGGCAGCCAGCAGAGCAAAACCACGATCGGGAGGCCGATCGTCTGCACTGGCGCCGCGGCGAGGACCGTCACGGTGCCATGGTGGCACGCGGCGGGCTCAGAGCGACTGGATCACGAGCACGATCACCAGGATCACGATCACGGCGCCGACGAACCAGAGCAGGAAGCGGAAAGCGCTGTCCTCGGAGCGGAGCGGGTTCGGGGGGTGCTTCACGGCGCGCAGGGTGCCTGTTGGGCGACGCGGGGCGGGACGGGCGCCAGGCCGCTCAGATCACGTAGACGGTCGTGTACACGACCACCCACATCACGTCGACGAAGTGCCAGTAGATCCCCGGCACCTCCATGCCCTGGTGATGCTCGGCCGAGTAGTGGCCGCGGAAGGCGCGGATGGTCACCATCAGCAGCATCGCCAGACCGATGAACACATGCGCCCCGTGCAGGCCCGTGAGGGCGTAGAAGATCGTGCCCTGGGCGGCGTCGTGGGGGGCGAACCCGATGTGGATGTACTCGTTGACCTGAACGGTGAGAAAGGTCAGGCCGAGCAGGAAGGTGGTGAGCATTCCGGCCCGTAGACCCCAGCGGTTGCCGTTCTTGATCGAGGTGAGCGCCCAGTGGATGGTCAGCGAGGAGGACAGCAGGATCGCTGTGTTGATCCCGGCGACCGCCTCGGGAAGGACGGTTCCATGGGCGGGCCAGGGGTCGTGGCTGACTATCCGGATGAAGAAGTAGGCTGTGAAGAAGGCACCGAAGATCATCACCTCGGAGATGATGAAGAGCAGCATCCCGAGGGTCGGCGCCTCGACGCGCGAGGACCGGTGGGCCTGCGGTGGCCCGTGGTGCTCGGCGTGGGCGATCGACGCGGCTTCCATCAGGCGCTCGCGGGAGTCGACTCGAGGTGAACCACGTGCTCCACATCCTTGCCGGTGGCGTCGCGCACGCGCTCGATCAGGTCAGCCCGCAGCCACCCCGAGCGGGTGGCCGCGAAGGTCGAGATGACGATGTCATCAACGCGGAAAGAGCTCAGCGCGTTCATCACCGCGGTGTAGGGATCGGGGTCGCCGATCACGCCGGCGGCGGTCAGGCCCGCTTCTTTCATGCGGCCGAGGATCAGCGCCAGGCGCGTGCGGGCGCGGCGGGTGGCGCTGCCGTCGCCGCCCTCCTGGGGCACCACGACGATGAACAGACGCTCGTGCCTGTCGGGCTGTTCGTTGGCCTTGGCCTTGAGCGCCTCGAGCAGCTCGTTGCCGCTCGCCGTGCGATTGGCGACCGCGAGGGTGATGTGGAAGGACAGGCCCTCGGAGTCGAGATCGGCCACCACGTGCTCCACCGGGAGGCCCGACGCCTGGCTGAGGCGATCGATCAGGTCCCGGCGCAGCCACCCCGACCGCGCCTCGGGGTAGGTGGAGACGATGATCTCGTCGGGGTTGTATTCGGCCACTGCGTCCATGGCCGCCGCGTAGGGATCCGGATCGCCGACCTCGCCCACCGCGTCGATCCCCTCCGAGCGCACGAAGCCGAGTGCCAGGTCGACCCGAGCCTGGGCGGCGTCGAAGACGGCATCGTCGTAGATCACGTAGCCGGCCTTGGGGCGTGTCTCGGGCACGCACAACACGAACCGCGTCTCCTCCTCGAAGGCTGCCTTGCGGACGGCGTCGATCAACGGACGGCCGCCGATCGTCTCGTTGGCGATGACCAGGACGGTTCTCACGCCGAACCCTCCTGACCCGAGGAGCCTCCAGGCGGGCCTACTCCGGCACCGACACCGGCGGCCACCGGTTTGGCCTCGGCGGGGGGCTTGAAGATCCCGTGCACGGCTCCGGGCACGCCGTACTCGTAGGGACCGCCGACCACGGTCGGAACGGCGTCGAAGTTGAACACCGGCGGGGGCGAGGAGACCTGCCACTCGAGCGTGAGCGCCCGCCACGGGTTGGCCGCCGCGCGCGGGCCACCTCGCCAGCTGGCGACCATGTTGTAGAGGAAGACCAGGGTGCTCAGGCCCAGGATGAAGCCTGAGATCGAGATGAACAGGTTCCAGGCGGCGAACCGCTGGGCGTACTCGGCGACCCGTCGCGGCATCCCCTGGATACCGATCAGATGCATCGGACCGAAGGTCAAGTTGAAGAAGATGAAGGTCATCCAGAAATGCCACTTGCCGAGGCGATCGTCGAACATCCGCCCGGTCATCTTGGGGAACCAGTAGTAGATGCCGGCGAAAATCGTGAACAGCGAGCCGCCGAACAGCACGTAGTGGATGTGGGCGACGATGAAGTAGGTCTGGCTGACGTGGATGTCAAAGGGGATCATGGCCAGCATCACGCCGCTGACCCCGCCCAGCGTGAACATGGTCAAGAAGCCGAGCGCGAACAGCATCGGCGTGTCGAGGTGAAGAACCCCGCGCCACAGCGTGGCGAGCCACGAGAAGATCTTGATCCCGGTCGGCACTGCGATGATCGCGGTGGTGATCATCATCGGGATCCGGATCCAGGGGGACATACCCGAGACGAACATGTGGTGCGCCCACACGGTGAAGCCGAGCACGACGATGGCCAGCAGCGAGAAGGCCATCATCCGGTAGCCGAAGATCGGCTTGCGGGCCTTGACCGCGATGATCTCGGAGATGATCCCGAACCCGGGCAGCATCATGATGTAGACCGCCGGGTGTGAGTAGAACCAGAAGACGTGCTGGTACATGATCACGTTGCCGTTCTTGCCCGCGCCGACGAAGGCGTCAAAGAAGTGGAAATGAAGGGCCACGTCGAGCAGCACGAAGAACTGCGAGGCGGCGATGAACGGGGTGGCGATCACGACCAGGAGCGAGGTCGAGAAGTTCGCCCACACCAGCAGCGGCATCCGGAAGAAGCTCATCCCGGGCGCGCGCATGGTGATGATCGTGACCAGGAAGTTCAGCGCGGTGAAGATCGACGAGAAGCCCGCGAACTGGACCGCGACCGTGAAGAACAGCTGGCCGATGGGCTGCGTGGTCGAGAGCGGAGCGTAGGCCGTCCAGCCCGAGGCGAACGAGCCGCCCGGGGCCAGGAAGCTCATCAGCATCATGATCCCGGCGATCGGCAGCAGCCAGTAGGACAGGGCGTTCAGGCGCGGGAAGGCCATGTCCGGGGCGCCGATCATCAGCGGCAGGACGAAATTCGCCATGCCCGCGAACACCGGGATCACGAACAGGAAGATCAGCAGCGACGCGTGGACCGAGAAGACGCCGTTGTACTGCTCAGGGGTGAGGAACTGCATCCCCGGCTTGGCCAGCTGGGCGCGGATCAGCATCGCCAGCAGCCCCCCGACAAGCAGGAAGAAGAACGAGGTGACCGTGTACTGGATCCCGATCACCTTGTGATCGGTGTTGACCCGGAAGTAGTCGCGCCAGCTATAGGCGCCGTGCTCGGAGTGGGTCTCGGGGCGGGTCGGCTTGCCGGTCGCCCAGTACAGCCAGTAGTCGCACGTGCCGATGCCGAGCAGGAAGCCCGCGGGAACCGCGAACAGCGCGACGATCGTGATCGCATGACCGTCGATGACCGGGTGCTGGTGCATCAGCCACCGGATCAGGACGGTGATACCGACGGCGAACGCAAGTCCGAGGACGTCACAAACGGCAGCCCGGTACCAACCGGGGGCGCGGAGCCTTGCTGGTAGCGCCATCAGTTCTCCTCCTTCACGTTGCGTTCGCTCTGTGGGGCGCGGTCGCGCTCACTGGGGCTCCTCACTTTGTCACGCCCGAGAGGTAGGCGACGAGCGATTGGATCTGCGCCGATCCAAGCGTGGTGGCGAAGGTCGCCGGCATGATGTGGGCCTGGTAGCCGCTGGGCAAGTAGGCATAGGGCTTGGTGATCGCTGTCTGAATGCATTGGCTCAGGGTCTTGCCCCGGACCTTGATCGAGGCGGGCAGGGCGCAGTCGCTCTTCAGGCGTTGGGTCAGGTTGGGCCCCACCGTCCCGGTCGTCCCCGCCGCGGCCAGGGTGTGGCAGCTGCCGCAGCCGCCCGCGCCGGTGAACACGGTCTTGCCGGCCGCCGCGCTGGCCGAACCCGAGCCGGAGGATGCGCTTGAGCTCGAGCCGCCGGATCCACTGCTGCCGGCGGAGCCCGAACTGCCATTGCCACCGGGAACTCCAGGCTGATTCGCGGCCGCGGGTGGCGTCCCGACGGGGGGCGGACCGTTGGTCTTCTGACCGCTCATCCAGGTCTTGAAGGTAGTGGGGGAGACGACTTTGACGGTGGCCCGCATCAGCGAGTGACCGGCCCCGCACAGCTCGGTGCACTCAGCCGGATAGGTGCCGAGGCGGGTCGGCGTGACCCGTAAGTTGGTGGTGATCCCGGGCACGGCGTCGAGCTTCTCGGAGAACTGGGGCACGAAGAAGCTGTGGATCACATCCAGCGAACGGATGTGGAAGAGCACCGGCTCGCCCTTGGGCAGGTAGAGCTCCGAGGAGATGATCTGCTTGCCGCCCGACTGTGGATAGGAGAACTCGAACCCGAACTGCCGCTCGGTGACGTTGACCACCATTTCACCCGACCGGCTCTTCTCGTTGCTGTGCAGGACGGTGTAGGCGTACGTGGACAGCGAGACGAGGATGATCGCCGGAAACGCGGTCCACACCACTTCGAGCCGCGTGTTCCCGTGGATCGGCGGACCGTCCTTCTCCTCCTCGCCCGGCTTCATGCGGAACTTGAAGACCGAGTAGATGACGACGGTCTCGACGAGCACGAAGATCGGCACCGACACGATCAGCAGCACGTCATAGAGCGTGCGGACATTCGAGGACTGGACCGACCCGTCAGACGGGAACCAGGGGATGACGAGCGCGACAGGAATGCCGATGACCACGGCGATCGCGCCGATGATCAGCATCTGCGCCAGCGGACGCTTAGGCAACTAGTTCTCCTGGACCCACAAGCATGGAAACAGGGGCATCCTATGGGTTCCGGGCGACGAACGGCGTCGCACCGCTCACGCCGCGGAGAGCTTGATTATGATTGCGTCAAACGTTGCAAGCGGACAGTCGGGAGGCACAATGCTGGTTCGGGACGGAATGAGTGACGTAGTCCTGAGTGTCGGCCCGGGGCACACCCTGCGCGAGGCCTCGGCGGCCATGTGCGGGCGGCGCGTGGGGGCCGCGGTGGTGCTCGACCCGGAGGCTCCGGGGCCGGGCGTGATCACCGAGCGCGACATCCTGACGTCGATCGGCGCGGGGGAAGACCCCGACCGGGAGCTCGTCGGCGATCACCTCACCGCCGAGCTCACCTTTGCCGCGCCGGACTGGTCACTGGAGCACGCCGCGGCGGCGATGGTCCGCGGAGGCTTTCGCCACCTGGTCGTCGTGGAGGGCGGCGAGCTGGCCGGGGTGCTCTCGATGCGCGACATCGTGCGCGTGTGGGCGGGAGACGGGGCCAGCTGCGACGTTGAGGCGGACGTCGGCTCGTAGGCGTTCCGACCGGGTTCGTGCTCGGGCTCCGGCCTTTTGCAAGGGAGGAGCGTTCGAAGGGCGATTCAGGCTTGCTCTTTTCCGCGCGGCGGCGGGCCCGGCGCCACCCCCGCGAGAGCATGCATTTTGTGAAAACCTTGGCGCGCCTCGCCAAGCTTGGCGCAAAATGAGGGCCCAGCCTGCGCCGATGGAAAAACTCGAGCGGCGAGTTCAAGCTTTTCCGTTTTTGCATGCTCGGGACTGGCCCGGTGACGGTCCCCGCCTCGTGGCCCAGGGGTGGTGCAAACGCGCCGGCGGCGCCGGTTAGAGGTGCTCGTCGGGGAGGTCTGAGACGTCGCGACGGGTGTCGCGGATCCACATCACGGTGGTGACGAGGAAGATGATCAGCCCGACGAAGGAGAGGATCAGGGTGAGTGTGGTGCCGACCACGATCAGCGTTATCCCGATCGCGCTCATGAGCGGGATCAGGCTGGGGCCGGGGAGATGGATCTCCTCTCCGACCGGCGGCGGGTCGGACTCCAGGCTGCTCACGGATGCACGTAGATGGCCGCGGCCAGGAACGAGATCCCGAACATGAACAGGCAGACGGCGCCGGCGATCAGGCCGGACCGGATGTTCTTACGAGCGAGCTTTCTGTCCATGGCGGGGAATCCTAGTGACTGGGTGCTAAGGGTGGGCGGAGGAGTCCGAGGGTGG
>JBOGYN010000035.1:0-2604 GCA_050696855.1 Solirubrobacteraceae bacterium
GCTCGCGGCTGACGCCGGCGGCATTCGTTCGGTGGTCTCGGAGGTGATTCCCCTCGAGGACACTCCCGGCGCCTTCGAGCGCATCCGGGCCGGTGACGCGCTCAAGCTGGTCGTAGCGCCATGACCGCGACCCGGTCGCTGCCCCACCTGCTCGCCGACGAGCTCCGCCGCCGGATTCACGCCGGCGAATTGCGTCCCGGCGACCGGCTGCCCTCCGAGCCCGAGCTGGCCCGTCGTCGGGCGGTATCGCGCTCGTCGGTGCGCTCCGCGATCGCCATGCTCGAGGAGGAGGGCTTTATCAGCCGCCGCCACGGCTCGGGCACCTACGTCACGCACCGGCCGGCCCTGTCCAACGATCTGCGCCGTAACTTCGGCGTCTCATCGCTGATCGCCGCCACCGGCCTGGAACCCGGGACCGCCGACGAGGCCTTTGAGCTCGTTCCCGCTCCCCCTGCGGTCGCCGCCGCCCTCGCCGTCGCGCAGGGCTCCGCGATCAGCTCGTTGCGGCGCGTGCGCACCGCTGATGGCCGCCGGGTGGTAGACGCGACCGACTGGTGTCGCACCGATGATCTCAGTCCTGAGGAACTGCGCGAGCTCGGTGACGGCTCGATCTACTCGGCGCTGGCCGCGCGTGGCCTCCCCGTCCACCACGGAGTCGCCAAGCTGGCCCCGGGCAACGCCGACGCCGACACGGCCCGCCGGCTCGACGTGCCCCGCGGCGCCCTGCTGCTCACGATCGACCAGGTGGATACCACCGCCGAAGGGGTTCCCGTGCTCGTCTCCCGTGAGCATCACCTCGCCGACGCGTTCTCCTTCACCGTCCTGCGCCACGGGCCGGGGGCCGACGCCGAGGAGGAGCGCTGAGCGCTGACGGTCCCCTGGTGGTCGGGATCGACATCGGCTCGCAAGGGACCTGCGCGCAAGCCCTTGAGCCTGACGGGATGCTCGTCGCCTCGAGTTACGCGCCCCATGCCGTCTCCTATCCCCGCCCCGGGTGGGCCGAGCAGGACCCGGGTGAGTGGAGCCGCGCGCTGGTCCAGACGCTCGCCGAGGTCCGGCTAGCCGCTGCCGGGCGGCCGATCGCCGCGCTGTCATTCGGTTCCCAGCTCGACGGGCTCGTCGCCACCGACCGCCGCGGGCGCGCGCTGCGCCCCGCGCTGGTCTGGTCAGACCGCCGCGCGGTAAGCGAGTGTGAGCGGGTTGCCGGGCGCGTCGACGTCGGTCGCCTGCGGGAGCAGACCGGGTGCAACGTCGACCCGGGTCACGTGGCGGCGAAGATCGCTTGGCTGGGTGCCCATGAGCCCGAGATCGATCGAGCCACCGCGTCCTACCTGCTGCCGGGGTCGTGGATAGCGTGGCAGGCGGCCGGCGAATGTGCGGTCGATCCGTCCAACGCGTCGTCGACCGGACTCCTGGACCCCCGGCGCCTTGAGTGGTGCCCGGAGGCGTGTGACGCTTACGGGGTCGATCCCGATCGTCTTGCGCCCGTCTGCCCGTCCGACGCCGTGCTCGGTCCCGTCGCCCCCTGGCTGCGCGACGCTGCCGGCCTGGCCGCCGACACCGAGGTAGTGCTGGGCTCCGGCGACGAGATGGCGGCTGTGCTCGGCGCCGGCGTGGTCGAGCCGGGCGAGGTGTGCGACGTGATGGGAACCGCCGAGCCGGTCTGCGCGGTGGTCGACCAACCAACCCTCAACAGCTCCGAGGTGGTCGAGCTCCACCCCCACGCAGTGCCGGGGCGATGGCTGCTCGAGAACCCGGGCTGGCTCTCGGGCGGGGCCTACCGCTGGTTTCGCGACGAGCTGGGGGGTCCCGAGGTAGCTCGCGCCGCGGCGACCGGGGCCGACGTGTACGAACTGCTCAACGCGCTCGCGCGGGGGGCGCCGCCGGGTGCCGATGGCGTCTGCTGGGTTCCGGCTCTGTCCGGGGCGATGGCACCGGAATGGAATGCCAAGGCCCGGGCGGGCTGGTTCGGTCTGACTGCCGCTCATGGTCGGGCGCACATGGCGCGCGCGCTGCTGGAAGGCAACGCGCTGGCGCTGCGCGACGTGGTCGAGGCGATCGTGGCCAGCGGTCATCGCCTGACCGGCCTGGTCTGCGTGGGCGGCGGCGCCCGCGGCGATCTGTTGCTGGCGATTCGCGCGCACGTGACGGGGCTGACGGTGTGTCGCCCGCACGACGTCGAGACGACGGCGCGGGGCGCAGCCATGCTCGCCGCCGCGGGCGCTGGGCTTCACGACACGGTCGCCGTCGCTGCCCACGCGATGGCCGGGCCGAGGGCCGATCCCGTGGAGCCCGATCCGGGACTGCGCACGGTCTATGACGCGCTCCACGAGCGCCACCTAGCGCTCTACGCTGCGTTGCGCCCCCTGTTTTGACTGACCGGCACCGCAGATCACCGGCATGGCCACTCCCGACCCCCCGCCCGAGCTCACCGACCGCCAGCGCACGGCCCTGGAGTTCGCCGACCTCGTCGACACCGCCGACCAGCACCTCGACCTCGAGTTCTATGACCGCTTCTTCAAGCCGGGGGCCTACCTCGACAGCCACCGTCACCACTTCGAGGTGTGGCACTAGATGCCCGTCGGCTCCAGCGGAGTCCTGGAT
>JBOGYN010000036.1:0-6181 GCA_050696855.1 Solirubrobacteraceae bacterium
GCGGCACGATCTGCGAGCCCGAGGACCGGCCGCTGGATTCGCGCCACCTCGACATGGTGTTCGCGCTGCAGACCCTGAGCGACAAGCCCTATATGGGGTCGGTCACCTCGGGTCCCAACGCCGCCGACACGATCCGCATGGGGGAGATCCTGTTCGGCGGCCGGGAGGCGATCGAAGCGACGCCGGCGTCGATCTCGCTGATCAACGTCAACTCTCCGCTGCGCTATGACGACCGGATGCTGGGCGCGATGTTCGAGTACGTCAAGGCCGCCCAGCCGGTGATCCTGACTCCGTTCCTGCTCATGGGGGCGATGTCGCCGGTCTCGCTGCCCGCCACGCTGGTCCAGCAGATGGCCGAAGCGCTGGCCGGGATCGCGCTCTCCCAGCTGATCCGGCCCGGGGCGCCGGTCGTCTTCGGCTCGTTTTTGTCGAACACCGACATGCAGTCGGGCTCGCCCTCCTTCGGCACCCCCGAGTCGGGCATCGGCGTTCTCTGCACGGGGCAGATAGCGCGCCACTTCGGACTGCCGTGGCGCGGCGGAGGCGCGCTCAACGCTTCCCAGACGGTCGACGCCCAGGCCGCCTACGAGTCGCTGATGACCCTCCTGCCCACGTTCCTGGCCGGGGCGAACTTCGTCATGCACTCGGCCGGGTGGTTGGAGGGCGGGCTGGTCTCCTGTTATGAGAAGTTCATCGTCGACATCGAGCTCCTGCGCGAGCTCAGGCACGAGTTCACGCCGCTGGAGATCGATGAGGCCTCGCTGGCCTTCGACGCCCACCTCGAGGTCGGGGCGGGAGGCCACTTCCTCGGCGCCGCCCACACACTCGAGCGCTTCCGGGACTGCTTCTACCGCCCGCTGTTGTCCTCGACCGAGAACTTCGACCGCTGGACCAAGAAGGGCGCCCGCGACACAACCGTGCGGGCCGGCGAGATCTGGCGCGATACGGTCGAGCGCTACGAGCAGCCGCCGCTCGACGATGCGATCCGGGCCGAGCTCGAGGAGTTCGTCGTTCGCCGCCGAGCCGAGCTCGGCGACTAAGCTCGGCGACTGAGGGTTCTACGGGTCCTAGGCTCTGACCCAGAGCCATCAGGAGTCCAGGCGCCGGACGCTGTAACCGGCCGCCGCCAAAGCGCTCACGATCTCAGCACCGTGCTCGGCCCCGCGGGTCTCGAGCGCGATCTCGACTCCGGTCTCGCGAACGTGGAGCGGCACCGCTTCGCGGACGTGATCGGCCTGCACGATGTTGCCGCCCGCCTGCGCGATCGTGGTCAGTAGTGCGGCCAGGCCGCCGGGCCGGTCCGAGATGCGCGTGAACAGTCGCAGCCGGCGCCCGGCCGTGGTCTCATGACGGTGGGCGATCGCGGCCAGCAGGCCGGCATCGACGTTGCCGCCCGAGAGGACGATCACGGTCGAGCCGTCGGCCGCGGGGGTCACTCGTCCCGCGAGCAGCGCGGCGATGCCGACCGCGCCGCCACCCTCGACCACCAGCTTTGAGCGTTCGAGCAGCCACACCATCGCGTCGGCGACCTCGTCCTCTTCAACGACCACGAGCTCGTCGACCCAGCGCTGGACAAGGGACAGCGTGATCTCGCCCGGGCGCTTGATCGCGATCCCGTCGGCGATCGTCGCGCGGGCGGCAAACGGGACCGGCGCGGAGGCGACGAGCGACTCCGGGAACGGCGCACAGGCCGAGACCTGAACTCCGGTCACCCGCACCTGGGGGCGGACGGATTTGATCACTCCGGCCACGCCCGAGATCAGGCCGCCGCCGCCCACCGGGACGACCACGGCGGCGAGATCGGGGACGTGCTCGAGCAGCTCGAGCCCGAGCGTCGCCTGCCCGAGGATGACGTCGGGATCATCGAAGGGGTGAACGAACTCAGCGCCGGTTTCGGCGGCCCGCTCAAGCGCGGCGGCGACGCACTCGTCCACCGAGTCGCCGCCCAGGATGACCTCGCCCCCGAAGGCCTGAACGGCGGCCACCTTCGCCACCGCCGCTTCACGGGGCATGAAGACCCGGCAGGGGATCGCCTGGGCGCGCGCTGCGTAGGCGAGCGATTGCCCGTGGTTGCCGGCGCTGCCCGCCACCACCCCTGGGGGGTGGCCCAGCCGCGAGATCTTGTGCAGCGCGCCGCGGAGCTTGAACGAGCCGGTGCGCTGAAGGTTCTCGGCCTTGAGCAGGACCTGGCCGCCGCAGCCGTCGGACAGGCTGCGCGAGCTCAGCAGCGGGGTTTCCCGCGCCAGCGTGGCCACCACGCGGCGGGCATCGGCCGCGTCGCCGGCGACGATCCGGCGCTCCACCGCGTCGGCGCCGGACACGGCCATTTAGTCGCTTCCGATGGTTTGGCGCACGATCATGCCAATGTTAGACTCCTAAACGATGACTCATATATCAGTCGTCAGTGACGCTGAGCGACTCGGCCCCGCGGGCGCATGGACCGAGGCCGCACGAAGGCGAGCCGCATGTGCGGCGGGGACCGACGGCGGAGACCAATAAGACGCGGCCATGAGCACGCGGGTTTCCCAGTCACCCCTGGCGCCGCGCCAGCTCCTGGCCGACCGGGCCTACGCCGAGCTGCGCGACCGGATCGTGAGCCTGAGCATCGCTCCCGGGGAGCCGATTGACGAGGATGCGCTCGGCGCTGAACTCGGCATCGGACGGACCCCGGTGCGCGAGGCGATCAAGCGCCTGGCGCTCGAGAACCTGGTCACCGTGTTCCCGCGCCGGGGCACCTTTGCCTCGGAGATCAACATCACCGATCTGGCTGACATCTCCGACGTCCGCGTCCAGCTCGAGGGGCACGCCGCCTACCGGGCCGCGCAACGGCTGAACCACGACCAGCGCCTGGAGCTCAACGGGTTGCTCAAGGCGCTGGACCACAGCCAGGGCAGCACCGACATCGCCGCCCTGATGGCCCTCGACGCCGCCGTGCACCGCTTCATCCACCGCTGCGCCGGCAACCCCTACCTCGAGGAGACACTCGGCCGCTACCTGAACTTATCGTTGCGGATCTGGCATCTCGTGCTCGACCGCCTTCCGCACCTGTTCGCGCGCGTGCACGAGCACGACGATCTTCTGCACGCGGTCGCTTCCGGAGATCCCGAGCGGGCGCGCGCGGTGGTGGCCGAGCACATCGAGACGTTCGAGCGCGAGATCCGCGCCGTTCTCTGAGCGGCGCCGCGGGCGTCGCCCGTCGGGGCCTCAGCCGGCGCGGCGGTGGGGCGAGATTACGATCGTCTGCAGCTCGGTGAAGGTGTGCATGACATGGGCCCCGCCCACCTTCCCGATGCCGCTGTCGCTGCCCGCGCGTCCGCCGAACGGGAGCTGCGCCTCCCAGTAGTTGCTCGACTCGTTGATGTTGACCCAGCCGGTCCGGACGCGATCGGCGAATTCCAGGCCGCGCGCAAGATCGGCCGTGAAGATCGCGGCCAGAAGCCCGTAGGGGGAGGCGTTGGCGAGCTCGATCGCCTGCTCGAGAGAGTCGATCGAGACCACCGGGGCCACCGGTCCAAAGGTCTCCTCGGTGCTGACCCGAGCTTCGGCGACGACGCTGGCCAGCACGGTGGGCTCCCAATAGAGATCGGTCGGGAAGGCGGGGCTTCGGGACCCGCCGGTGAGCGCCTCGGCGCCGCGCTGGAGCGCATCGCCGACGTGCTCGTCCATCTTCGCCGCCACCGGCTCGTTGTTGAGCGGTCCCATCGTCGTAGCCGCGTCGAAGGGATCGCCGAGCACCACCTGCTCGGTGACCGCCCGGGCCAGCGCTTCGATGTACTGGTCATAGACCGCTCGGTGGACGAGGATCCGCTCGCCGGCGGTGCAGCTCTGACCGGCACACAGAAAACAGGCCGTGACGGTCGCGGCCACGGCCGCTTCGATGTCGGCATCCTCGAGGACGACCACGGGTCCGTTGCCGCCCATCTCGAGCAGCGCGGCCTTGCCCGCCGCGGCCTGAGCGACCTTGCGCCCGGTCGCGGTCGAACCGATGAAGGCGACGCCGGCAACTCGCTCGTGGCGCGCGATCTCATCGCCGACCACCGGCCCGGGGCCGGTGACCAGGTTAAAAACACCCGGCGGGAGATCGGCGTCGACCAGACACTCGGCCAGCGTCACCGCGCACACCGCGGTGGACGGCGCCGGCGTCCACACGACCGTGTTACCGCAGGCCAGCGCGGGCGCGATCAGCTCGGCCGGCATCGTGTACGGCCAATTCCAGGGGCTGATAACTCCGACGACGCCGCGCGGTCGGCGGGCGAGCAGAACTCGCTTTCCGGGCGAGACCGAATTCGGCAGCTCGCCAGAGAGGCGCTTGGCGTCCTCGGCAGCCATCCGCCAGTACTCGACGAGCTCGTCGACCTCGTCGTAGGCCTCGGCTTTCAGGGGCTTGCCCTGGTCGAGCGTCAGCGTGCGAGCCAGGGCTTCGCGCCGAGCCTCGATCAGGTCTCCGACGGCGTGCATCTTGGCCGCGCGCTCAAACGCGGTCAGCCGGGCCCAGCCGTCGGCGGCCTCGGCGGCTGCGGCGATGGCCTTGCGGGCGTCGTCGCGGTCACCCGCGGCGACGGTGCCGATCGTCTCGCCGGTCGCGGGACTGGTGGCAGTGGTGGTCTCGCCGGAGGCGGCGGCTCGCCATTCCCCACCGACGAACATCTCATGTGCGGTCTCGGTGCTCAATCGTCCTGCTCCCGGTGTAAAGCCGCGTTGCCTAGGCGGGCGACGCGGGCCGTTGACACGTTCCGACAACTGATATATAACGATCTGTCTGGACTGGGTCAACGTTGCACAAAGTTGCGAGAACGCGCCCCGCGAGGCGTCCAAACGTGTCGACAACCCGCGCAGATGCGCGGATGGGGAGGTTGATTGATGGCCACCGTAGACGCACCCTCGGCCGGCGATAGCAGCGAACTCGCAGGCTTCGGGTACAAGCAGGAGCTCGATCGGTCCCTGGGCAACTTCTCCTCGTTCGCCGCCGGCTTCAGCTACATCTCGATCCTCACCGGCGTGATCCAGCTGTTCGCGTTCGGTTTCCTGTTCGCCGGTCCCGCGGTCTGGTGGACCTGGCTGATCGTGCTCGGGGGTCAGATGACGGTCGCCCTGTGCTTCGCCGAGATGGCCGGCCAATACCCGCTGGCCGGCTCGGTCTACAACTGGTCAAAGCGCGTGGCGGGGGACTTCGCCTCGTGGATGACCGGCTGGATCTACGTGGTCGGTTCGATCGTCACCGTGGCCGCCGTGGCGGTCGCCTGGCAGGTCGTGTTGCCCCAGGTCTCACCGAAGATCTTTCAGATCCTTGGTTCTCGGGCCGACGCGGGCTTTTACTTCACCACGGGCGGCGCCCACAACGCGCTGTTGCTGGGCGCGATCCTGGTCGCGTTCGGCACGATCGTCAACATGCTCGGCGTCAAGATCATGGCCCGGATCAACAACTTCGGCGTGATGGCGGAGCTGATCGGCGCGACGCTCCTGGTGATCCTGATCCTGTTCAACGCCCACCGCGGCCCCGGGATCGTCCTGCACGGCCTTGGTCTCGGCAAGGGCCACAGCTGGGGTTACTTCGGCGCCTTCATCATCGGCGGAATTATGAGCGCGTACGTGATGTACGGGTTCGACACCGCCGGTACGCTCGCCGAGGAGACCAACGACCCGCGCCGCGCGGCACCGCCGGCGATCATCCGCGCGCTAATCACGGCTTCGATCATCGGCGGCCTGCTGATCCTGTTCGCGCTGATGGCGGTCAAGAACATCAACGATCCGAACATCACCGGGCTCGGGCTGCCCTACATCATCAAGCAGGCGCTCGGAAACACGGTCGGCAACGTCTTCCTGATCGACGCAGCGATCGCGATCAGTGTTTGCACCCTGGCGGTGATGGCGGCCTGCATCAGGCTCCTGTTCGCGATGGCCCGCGACGGCCGCCTGCCGTTCGGGACCCACATCGCCCGGGTATCGGGCACACGTCGAGTCCCGGTGGTGCCCGCGCTGGTGGTGGGTTTCCTGGCCCTCGTGATCTTGGCCGTCAACTACGGCAACCAGAGCGCGTTCATCGCCCTGACCTCGGTGGCGATCGTGATGTTCTACATCGCCTACCTCGGCGTGACCGGGGGAATGCTCGTCAAGCGCCTGCGCGGTCAGTGGCCCCGGCCCGACCACGGACCGTACTTCTCGCTCGGGCGCTGGGGACTGT
>JBOGYN010000037.1:0-2077 GCA_050696855.1 Solirubrobacteraceae bacterium
GTCTTCGTCTTCGACCGGGCCGGCGTCGATCGCGTCGAACTGCTGGAGCATCTTCTCCAAGAACGCAGCCTGTACCCACGCGCGGTCCGTCGCTGCTTGAGAGGATCATCGTCGTGCTCTTCGGTAGGTCAACTTCGACGGCGATCGCGATCGTGCGGAGCTGGATGTCGTCGCCGTACTGGGTCTCGATGCGGGTCATGAGGTCCGCGCTCATGGTCGCGAGACGGTTCAGATCGTCGTTCATGGCGCCTACGCGAGGAAGATGAGGATCAGCACGGTGAGCAGGACGTGATGGCAGATCCACGTCCAGAACGGCTGTGTGTGCGTCAGGAGTTCGACGATGAACAGGACGACCATTCAGTCCTCCAGCAGCGAGTACGCCAGCACGATGTGACGTAGGGCGACGAGCGCGTGCCGCCGCTCCCGGCTCTCCTCCATGTGATCCTCAAGCCACCAGACGAGATGGTTGCGGCAGTCCGCGAGCTCCTCTTTGGCGTCGAGGATCCGGTCGCGGCCCTGCTGCACCAGCTCGGGCCGGTGCACGTACTCGCCGGACAACGAACGAGCCCTGGCTTCGGCATGGCGGATCAGCCCTGAGGGGTCCGCGACACCTTGGGCGGCGTGACGGGTGATGTCCTGCTCGGTCAGCAGGTTGCGTTCCCTCACGTGCTCGGTGGTGAGCGGGTGCGGGTGCGCGCCTTTGGGGGCGCCGCAACGACAGCACGACGAGTGCCGCGGGTTCGGGGACTCCAGATAGGTGGGGCAGCTCATGCGACCCACCGAACCGCCGCGCGAAGCACCTCGGGATCATCCTTGAAGCGTCCTAGGCCGACGTTGCACGGGTCGCAGAGGAATGCGCGGCGCCTAGCGTTGTAGTCGTCGGCGTTCGCCTCGCGCCATTCGGCTTGCCGCGCGCGGATCCTGCCGCGGTTCTCGGCGTAGTAGGCCGCCCGGTCGCGGCGGTAGCGCTCGTTGTCGTAGGACCGGCGCTTGTTGCGGTTCGCGTGATCCCAATACTGGCTGTAGTGGCGCCGGCAGAGTCCGCGGGCGCAGTGAGCCCGATCGCACCCGTCGACCTCACACATGCGGGCCGCTACTAGTCGAGCCATATCAGCCGTTCGCTGGTCACGCGCGCCCGCTCCGGATCGACGAAACACAGTCGCTGTGCCGGGACACCGGCCGCGGCGACGACCTCGGCGGCGTACGCGCTGTCGGACTCGATCGAGGGGGAGACGAACACGCGGCCGCGACCGTTCGACAGCGAGAGCCGCAGGTCCGTGTGGAAGTGCCCCATCCAGACGTCGCGGAAGGCGGGCAGCACGCCCGACGCCCAGCTGTTCGCCTTCTTCAGGATGGCGAACACGGGTGTGCCGCCGAAGCTCTTGACTTGATCGCCGTGGACCAATAGGGCCCGATAATCTCCGATCGTCACGATCGTGTACCACGACTCCGGCTCGTGCCATGCGATCCGCACCTCGCCGCCGAGGCGCTCGCGGACGATGCGGTAGAGCAGCCGGTCGGTGTTGTCGCCGCGCGGCATGTCGCCCTTGTGGCCGATGCGGCCGTGGTTCCCGGTCTGGGCCCACACGGTGACGTTCGGGAACGTCTCGAGCAGGCTGCGGAGCAACCCCTCGAGGATGTTCGCGGCCCTGAACATCTGCGTGAACAGTGTCGAGTCGATTTCGAAGGGCTGGCCGGGGAACACCATGACGCCGTCGGTGAAGTCGCCGCAGAGCAGCAGGTGGCACTCACGGACCGGATGATCGGCGCGTTCGATCTCCGTGATCCGCGCCACCTTCTCCGCGAGCGCTTGGATGCGCTGCTCGGCGACGTCGCTGCTGAAGGACACGGTCTGCTTCCCCACGTGCCAGTCGCTGGCGGCGAGGAGCGCAACCTCGGCGCGCTTGCTGCGCCGATCGGCCTTCGGCTTCTCCGGGAGCGGAGGATGGCCGATCGCCACCGCCGCGTCCCTTGCGCCCTGCCGAACCGCCACGACCAAGTCCGCGGTCTTCGTGGTCGCCCGGCGCAGCCGGACCTCGAGCTCGGCGTTGATCTTCCGGAGCTCGTCGAGCTCGGC
>JBOGYN010000038.1:0-10124 GCA_050696855.1 Solirubrobacteraceae bacterium
GCCCGGCGCTGCGCTGGCCTGGGCGCCGATCCGGTCCGGGTGGTGCACCTCGGCACCGACCCCGCGCCGGCCCCCCACCTGGTTGACCGAGGCGACGGCGAAGTCTCGGCCGGGCCGATGCTGGTCACGCTCGGCAACCTGATCGCCCGCAAGCGCCACGCCGACGTGATCGCCGCGCTGCCGGGCCTGCGTGAGCGTCATCCGGGCCTGCGTTACGTGATCGTCGGCGAGGGGCCCGAGCGCGAGCGGCTGGCGGCCCTCGCCGCCCGTCTCGGAGTCACGGCGCAGGTGCGGCTGCGCGGGCGCCTGCACCACGACGAGGCGATCGCGGTGGCCCGCTCGGCAACGCTGTTCGTGCTGCCCAGCCTCGACGAGGCGTTCGGGGTCAGCTACGTGGAGGCGATGGCGGGCGGGGTCCCCGCGGTCGGCGTCCGCGGCGAGGACGGACCCGAGGAGATCGCCGCCGCCGGTGGCGGGATCGAGCTCGTCCCCGGGCGCGACCCAGCGGCGCTTCAAAGTGCCCTGGATGGGCTGCTCTCTGACCGCTCTCGCCGCGAGGCGCTTGGCCACGCGGCGCGCGAGAACGTGCAGCGCAACTTCACCTGGGCGGGCTGCGGCGCGGCGACGGTGGACGCCTACCGAGAGCTGCTGGGCCGGTGACGGGCCGCACCCATCGCCGCGCCGGGATAGAAATGCGCGACCGGCTGTTCCACGAACTCGTGATAGTCGAGTCCCAGCTCAGCGCTGCATTCAGACAGGGCCGGGGTGACGTGCACGTTGTCGGAGATCAGCACTCCGTCGGCGGCCAGTTGCGCCCCGGCGGTGGCGAGCTCCCAGCGCTCGTGCTCGTAGGTGTGGAGGCTGTCGTGGATGAACATTCCCACCGTCTCGCCACCGGCGAGCAGCGCCGGCAGGCCCGTGCGGCTGGACTCGATCCTCAGCGCCCAGCGAGGATCGGAGCCGGCGATCCACCCGGCCGCCGGGTTGACGTCAAAGGAGACCAAACGCCCGTCGGCCCCCTCGACGGTGTTGAGCTCGAGCGCGCGCAGCAGGAGCAGGGAGCCAAGCCCGTCGTGGACGCCGGACTCGACGATAAGCCCCGGTCTGGTCAGACGGGCCAGGGCGTACCAGCCGCGGCGCTTGCCGAAGGGCGGCCGCGGCTTGCTCCACCAGCGGCGGTGCCCGGCCGTCTCGAGCAGCCGCGCCCTCAGCACCGGGTCGGCATCGGGCTCGGCCAGTACCCGCCCGGCCTCCGCCTCCGAGCAGCCCGAGACGGCCTGCACCCAGGCCGCGAGCTCGTCCTGGTTGGCCAGCTCGTAGGTGAAGTTGTCGGGCTCGGGATCGGTGAGGACGAAGCGCAGGTGACGGTGGACCGGCGCGCCTACCCGGCGCACTGCGCGAGCCTTGCTGACCCAGCGCAATCGCCTGACATAGCGAGGGTCGAGGCCGAGTCGCTGCGCGAGGGCGCGGGCGCGGGCATGCCACGGCATCGGGGCGAGTCTAGGGTGTGGCGGTGAGCACTTCCGCCTCGGCCGCCACCACCTGGGCCGAGATCGTCATCACGATCGTCGGCGCCGGCCTGGTCGCTGCCGCGCTCCTGTTCGCTGCGCGCCGACCGCCCTGGGGCGCCACGGCGGTCAGTCTGTTCGCGCTGCTGACGGCGTACACGGCGCTCTCGATCCTCTGGTCGGTGCAGCCCGATAACTCGTGGCAGGCCGCGAACCTGACTCTGGCCTATTTTTTCACCTTCGCCGGCGCAGCGGCGCTCGCCCGCCTGGCTCCCGCGCGGTGGCGGACACTGTTGGCGGCGATCGCGCTCGTCTCGGTGGCGATCAGCGGCTATGCGCTGCTGGGCAAGGTCTTCCCCGCCTCGCTGGCCGCCGGTGACACCCAGGGCCGGCTCGAGACTCCCCTCGGCTACTGGAATGCCACCGGCGCCGCCGCGGTGCTCGGCCTCGCCCCGTGCCTTTGGGCCTTCAGCCGCCGGGGCGGCTCCGCATTGATCCGTGGGCTGGCCGTCCCGGTGATGACGACCCTGATCTCGGTCGCGGTCCTGTCCTACTCGCGCACGGCGGCGCTGGTGGCGATCCTCGTGCTCGGGGGCTGGCTGGCCTACGTGCCCGCCCGGCTACGCGCCTGCGCGATGCTCGCGCTGGCCGGCGGCGCCGGCGGGGTGATCATCGCGTGGGCGTTGGGTCGCCCGGCCCTGACCGGAGCCAACCAGGACCTGGCGGCGCGTACTGCGGCCGGACACACGTTCGGGATCGTGATCGTGATCGTGCTGATCGTGAGTGGAGCAGCCGGGGTGGCGATGGCGCTCGCGGGCGACCGCGGGCTCTTTCCGGAGCCCCTGCGGCGTCTGGCCACCCGCTCGCTGCTGGTCGGGGCGGCGCTGCTGCCGGTGATCGTGGTGGTGGCTCTAGCCGCTTCCTCGCGCGGCTTGACGGGCGAGATCTCGCATGCCTGGAGCTCGCTGACCAGCGTCAACAACGGCGTCGGCAACGGCGCCGACCGCCTGGGTCAGCTGGGCAGCAGCCGTCCGCTCTACTGGAGCGAGGGGATCACGGTGGGCGAGCACGCCCTGTTCAAAGGCGTCGGCGCGCTGGGCTATGCGACCGCCCGGACTCGCTACACCACGAGTATCCGGATCGCCGAGCACGCCCATAGCTACCTGGTCCAGACGTTCGCCGACCTGGGTCTGCTCGGGCTGGCCATCAACCTCGCGCTGATCCTCGCCTGGGGCCGCTCGGCGGCTGCGACAGTGACCCTTCGCGAGCGATGGTCCAGCCTCGATCCGGGGCTGCGCACCGAGCGGGCCGGGCTGTTCTCTCTGCTGCTGGTCGCCCTGGCCTTCGGTCTGCTGTCGGCCAGCGACTGGACGTGGTTCTTTGCCGGGGTGACCGTCCCGGCCCTGCTCGCCGCCGGATGGCTCGCCGGCCGCGGACCTTTGGCCTCGCCCGTCGGGCGCTCCGCCCGTCGCATCCCCCTGCTCCGCCGTCCCGCGGCGGGCGCGACGGTGGCCTTGATCGGGTCGCTGGCCCTGCTCGCCGCCTGGCTGATCTGGCAGCCGCTGCGCTCCTCAGACGCGTCGTCCGCGGCGCTGGCGGCTGCCGGCCAGGGCCGCACCGGGCAGGCCTTCTCCGCCGCCCACGATGCCGCCGCCGCTGACCCCCTCGCGCTGCAGCCCCGGTTCGTCCTCGCCTCGCTCTATGCGTCGATCGGAAACCAGCGAGCCGCACGCGCGCAGCTCGCCCAGGCGGTCTCGCTGCAGCCTGAGAATCGCGACAGCTGGCTCGCGCTGGGCCAGTACGACCTCGCCCACGGCCAGCCGCGCCGGGCTCTGGCGTCACTGCGACGGGCGGTCGCGCTCGACCCCACTCTGGGCGAGGCGGTGGACGCGCTCAATCAGGCCCGGGCGGCGAGCGCGCGGCGCCCGCGGCATCGCGCGCCCGCGGTCAGGCGACGGTGACCGGTTCGGGCTCGAGCACTGAGACGGGCAGCGGGCCCGGGCGGTGCGCTTGGTAGACCGCGGTCAGCAGGCGCTCGTACTGATCGGTGACCGCCTCCCAGGAGTAGCGGCGCGCCCGCTCCCGCGCGCGGGAGCGGTAAGTGGCCACCAGTTCGGGATCATCGAGCAGCTCCTGCAGACGCAAGGTCAAGTCGGCGACGCCGGACCGACCCGAGAAGTAGACCCCGGCTTCACCTACTGTCTCGACGTTGGGGGGATGGTCGTTGACCAGCACACAGTTGCCGGCCGCCATCGCCTCGAGAATCACCGGATGGGTGCCGCCGACCTCGGTGGGCGCACAGAACAGGTAGGCGCTTCGCTGCAGCTCCCAGTACCGGCGCCCGAACACGTACCCCGGGAAGACGACCCGCGGGTCAGATGACCGCCGGACCTGGCGGATGTATTCATCGGCATAGGGCGCTCCGCCGACCACTACCAGCTTCATCCCCCGGGCGTGGGCCCGATCGATGCGCGAGAACGCCTCCACGAGCATGTGGGGATTGTTTTCGGGCTCGAGACGACCGACGAAGAGCACGTACTGACGCGGCTGCAGACCAAACTCGGTCAGCGCCGCGTGGCCCGCATAGCCGGGATCCTCCACTCCGTAGGGCACGACCCCGATCCGCTCGCCGTAGCGGCGCTCGAAGATCTCGGCCACGGCGTGACTGTCGGTGATCGTCCGGTCGGCGGACTGCGACGCGGTTCGCTCGGCGAAGCGCAAGTAGGCCTTGGCGGGCGCCGGCCACTTGCGTCGGTCGGAGTCCAGGCCGTCGACGTTGATCACAGAAGGGATTCCGGCCAGCCGGGTGATCCGGCACAGGGGGGAATTTCCGGCGATGAAGAACAGGGCCACGTCGGGACGGGTCACCCGGGCGGTGTGGATCGCGGAGAGAAAGGTGTGCACGAACGTGTCCAGGTACTTGTTCTGGATCGTCGGCAGGTGGACCAGGCGCGCGCCCTGATACCGACGGAGCTGGCGGTCGACCACGTGGGGCCGGCAGTAGACGGTCACCTCATGCCCCCGAGCGGTGAGCCGAGCGGCGAGCTGCTCCACCGCAGTCTCAAAGCCGCTGTAGGAGGCCGGGATGCCGCGCGTACCGAGGATCGCGATCTTCATCGGGTCAGGGCGCAAGAGTATGCCTCCAGATGCCGGTGTGCTGAAGCAGCCCACGAGAACTGGGTGGCCCGTTCGCGCCCCCGACGCCCGAGATCGCGCTGCGCCGAGGCGTCGCCGGCCAGTCTGGTCAGGGCCTGCGCCAGAGCGTCGGGCGACCCGGCCGCGAGGTACTCGGCGCCCGCGCCGCACACTTCACGGGCAGCGGGCGTATCGACTGCGATCACCGGCGTCGCGAGACTCATCGCCTCGAGCACGGTCAGCCCGAAGCCCTCGAGCGCGGCCGGGTGAACGAGCGCCGCGGCGCCGGTGTACAGCGCGGCCAGCTGCGCTGCTGACGGGGCGGAGACGGTTTGCACCCCCGGGCCGCTGCGCACCGCGGAGCCCGCCAGCACGAGCTCGAGCGGCTCGGGTGCGGCCGCCCGGTAGGCGCCGTAGCCGGCGAGGAGCAGCGTGAGGTTCTTGCGGGGTTCGTCATCGCCCACGTAGAGAAAGTGGGTTGGGGTGCGGCGCGCGTAATCGGGGAGGGGCTGGCCGGGACCGTGGTGAGCGACGGCAATCCGCTCGGGCGCGATTCCCCAGCGGTCCCGCACGTCGGCCGCCGTGGCCTCGCTCACGCAGACCACGGCCGCGGCGTGACGGGCGGCCGCCCGATGGGCGAGACGGGCGTAGGTCCGGTAACGGCGGTCAAACTTCGCCGGGAGCCGTTCGAAGGCGAGATCGTGGACGGTGATGACCTGGGGCAGGCGCGTGGTCGAGCAGTACGCCGGCAGCGGATGGTGGATCAACTCGGCACGAGCGGACCGAGCCAGCCGGGGTAGCTCGATCTGGGTCCACCACTGGTCGGCGAGGGCGTTGCGCAGGCTGCCGATCCCGCCACCGGCGGGTGGCTGCCGACGCGGGTCCGCGACCGCGGTCACCTCGATGCCTTCGAGCTGGAGCAGCGCGGCCTGGAGCCGATCCAGGTAGACGCCGGTGCCGCTGGCCGGCGCGCGCCGCACGTAGGTGATGTCGAGCAGGACGCGCACGACGGTGCCGGGACTACCGAGCGGCCCGCGCGAACAGGAGCCGGCGCAGCCCGGGGACGCCCCCGGCCGTCCGGACGGTCACGGTCGCGAAGCCAAACTCAGCCAGGACCTCGGCCAGCGAGGCGCGGGTATAGAGATGGAGGTGATCGCCCAGGGGCTGTGAGTAACGCTGCACGCCGTGGAGCGCGAGCCGCACGCGACTGTGGTTGGGGGTGGTCAGCAGGAGGCGCCCGCTCCGGTCAAGGACCCGGCGCACCTCCGACAGCCAGCGCGCGGTGTCGGCCACGTGCTCGATCACCTCGCTGCTCCAGACGAGGTCGAAGGCGCCGTCGGCAAAGGGCAGCGCACCGCCGAAGCCCACGCGCTGGAACTCGAGCCCGGGATGGCGCCGGCGCGCCCGCCGCAACGCCGCCTCGGCCACATCGGCTCCGATCACGCCGGCGCCCGCGCCGGCCAGCGCAGCGGTGAGCGTCCCCGCCCCGCAGCCGAGATCGAGGACCCGATCACCCGGACGGGTCTCGGCGAGCGCGAAGCCCCGACGCAACCCGAAGTCGGGTCCTTCGGCGTCGGCGGGCAGCCGCTCCCAGAGCTCCTCGTAGTAATCCTGCACGGCGCGAAGTATCGCCCGGGTCGACAGCGGCGGCGAGCGTGGATACAGTGGCCGCCTCCCCAGATGTCAGGCGCAACCGTCACGGCCGATGAAGCGCAGACCCCGGAATCTGGCCCTCCCCCGACCGGCCGCCTCCTGGCGGTCGCGCCGGTCGACCACCCGGGCGGGGCCGAGACGACGCTGTTGCGTCTGCTCGCGCGGCTGGGGGCGCGCGGCTGGCAGGTCACCCTGGCGACCCCGTCGCGGGGGCCCCTGCGCGACGCCGCGCTGACCGCCGGCCACGGTTGGACCGCGCTCGGAGTCGGCGGTCTGGGTCCGCGCACAGGGGCACGGGCCGTGGTCTCCTGGCCCCGCGTACGTCAGCTCGCGCGCAGCGCCAGCGTCGTCTACCTCAACGGCGCGGTGTCCGGGCGCCTGCTCCCCGCCCTCCCGGGCGGCGCCGCCCGTCGCGTGCTACATGTCCATGACATCGTGACCCGGGTCCCGCGCTTCTGGCGGCGAGCCGAGGTCGTCCTGGCCGCATCGCAGGCGGTCGCTGACCGTCTCGCCGGCCTGGGGGCGCACGTCGTCTACGCGCCGGTGGAGCCGGACCCGCCCGAGGCGGTCGCGCCCTGGGCGCCGGGCGAGGGGCCGGTGATCGGGTTCGTGGGCCGGATCGAGCCGCGCAAGGGACCGTTGGACCTCGTCGCCGCCGCGCCCATGGTGCGCGCCGCGCAGCCGACCGCGCGGGTAGTTGTGATCGGCTCCGATCCCTACCGCACCGACCCCGGCTACACGCGGGCGGTGATCACCTCGCCCCAGATCGAGCACTTCCCGTGGGTCGCGAATGCCCCCGGGGTGATGCGCCACCTCGACGTACTCGTCCTGCCCTCCTATCAGGAGCCGTTCGGGACCGTGCTCGCCGAGGCGATGGCGGTCGGGACACCGGTCGTCGCCACCCGGGTGGGGGGGCTGGCGGAGGTCGTGCAGGATGGCGTCACCGGCCGGCTGGTCGCTTCGGGGGATCCCGCCCAGCTCGCCGCCGCCGTGCTCGAGGTGCTGGCCCGGCGCGAGCAGATGGGCAGCGCCGCCCGCGCGCACGCCCGCCGGTTCGGAGCCGACGCCTACGCCGACCGCGTCGAACGGCTGATCACCACATGAAGGTGGCCTTCGACAGCCGCCCGGCCCGCGACGTGCGCGGGATCGGGCGCTACGCCCGGTGTCTGCTGGGCGCGCTGCGGGAGGCGGAGGGCGGCGAGCTGGTCGAGACCCATGATCCTCGCCGGTGCGACGTATTTCATTCCCCCTGGCTCGAGGGTGCGACCCTGCGCTGTCCGGTCCCGATGGTGGTCACCCTGCATGACCTGATCCCGCTCAAGCGGCGCAGCGAGTACCTGCGCACCGGGCTGCGTTTCAAGCTGCACTATCTCGCCGTCGAGCGAGCCAGCCGCGTGATCGTCCCCACCGCAGCCGTCGCCGATGACGCCCGGCGGCAGCTCAACCTGCCGACCGAACGGATCGTGGTCATCCCCGAAGCGCCGGCGGCCGCCTTCCATCCCCGCAGCCCCGAGGAAGTGCAGGCGGTGCGCGAGCGTTTCTCACTGCCGCCCGAGTACCTGGTCTGGGTGGGGGGGCTACGCACGCCCGACCCGCGCAAGCGAGTCGCCGCGCTGGCCCGCGCGAAGCGCAACCTGCCGCTCGTGCTCGTCGGCCCGACCAGCCGCTGGGCCCGCGAACTGTCCGACGTCCTGCTCACCGGCGTCGTCGACGACGACGAGCTGGCGGCGATCTACACCGGCGCTCATGCGCTGGTGTTTCCCTCCGACGACGAGGGGTTCGGGCTCCCGCCGGTCGAGGCCCTGGCCTGCGGCACACCGGTGGCCGCGTGCGATGTCCCCGCCCTACGTGAGGTGCTCGACGGCCGGGTCGCGCTGAGCGCGATCGATGATCTCGATGGGCTCGTGCGCGACGCGGAAGCCCTGAGGCGCCCCGCTCCCGCCCCCCCGGACTGGAGCTGGGCGGACGCCGCCCGCGCCACCTGGACGGTCTATCACGAGGCACTGTCGGCGCCCGCGGCGCGGCACCGGCCCCGGCTGCGTCACAGCGGCGGGCGCAGGCCGAACGGTGGCCCGGGTCCGACGGACCCGCTGGCCTGAGCCTGGCGGTGGCGCTGCTGCACCTGGCGGCGCCGCTGCCGCGCTGCTGCGCGCAACCGCCAGGCGTCGCGGTAGCCGCCCAATAGCTGGCGCTCGCGCAGGACCACGTGACCGAGGGCGAGCAGCTCGTAGAGCGCGATCGGTCCTAGGTCACGGGCCAGGCCGGCCGCCGTCTCGTTCTTGATCATCATCAGGTAGCGGTTGCGGAACTGCAGCCGCCGATGGTCCTCGCCGAGCTGCGCGCGGGTGCTCGGGCTGTAGGTGCGCACGTGTTCGGCCACCGCGGCGGGCTCGTAGACGCTGCGCCAGCCGAGCAGCTGAGCGCGCCAGGCGAGGTCAGCATCTGAGGCCCACAGGGCCATGTCCTGGTCGAAGACCTCGGCCTCGCCCAGGCGGCAGGCGGCGAGTGTCTCGCGCCGGTAGAGCGCGGCGGCCCCGTCCGCTCCAAAGGCCGGTGCCGGGCGGGCATGGCTGAGGGCCGGGCAGCCGTGACCGACGAGGCCGTTCTTGCGGCGGCGGTCGATGAACATGGCCGCGGCGTCGATCTGGCTCGGGGTGCCCGCCGTTGCCCGGAGCAGCTTCGGGGCCACCGAGCCCACGCCGACTTCAGCGAGCCGAGGCAGCGCCGCGGCCAAGAACCCGGGATGGAGGAAGCAGTCGGCGTTCAGGAACAGGACCGCCTCGCCTCCGGTCGCTGCGATCGCCGCGTTCAGCGCCGCCGCGTAGCTGTGCCGCGGGGTCAGCGCGATCCGGTGGACACCGTGGGCGGCGGCGAGCTCGGCGGTCGCGTCCGCGCACGCGTTGTCGATCACCACCACCTCCGGGCTGGGCTGCTGGGCGAGCGCGGCCGGGAGCGAGCGCTCGAGCATCGGCGCCTCGTCGACGCTGAGCAGCAGGACGGTTACGTTCACCCGCGGGACTCGGGCAGACGCACGGTGACCGGGGTCTCGCCGAGGCCGAGGGTCTCCGTGTTCAGCGCGGCGGGCACGTCCCACAGATACAGGCCGACCGCCTCGCCGACGGCTTCATGGAGCTCGTCTGGCGTTGCGCCGGAGGCGAAGCACCCCGGGAGCTCGGCAATCTCCGACCAGAAGCCGTCTGACTCGTGATGGACGACGACCGTGAGTTCCATGCTTGACCCTCCATCCCTTTCAGGCCGGCTGACTTCAATATCGAGTGTGTCAGGCCCTTGCCGTGCGTCTGCCCGCGGTGGCGCGGAAGTGTGATCGGCGCCTGACCGCGTTTGACCATCTTCACGGCGTGTCTTCCGCCCACCGTTCGCCGCCAGCCGTTCTCCCGGAGGAGCCGGATCGCGGTGCGCTGGTCGAGCAGCCGGGCCATTCAGCCACGCTAAGGCGGGGCAGGCGCCCAGCCGGCCAGCTGTATGAGGTTTGGCACGAAGTTGTAGCGGCGCTGTCACACTCGACCGCTGCGCCCGCCGGTTGGCCGCGATTTGTGGCGCCAGGAGCATCAAACCGCTGCCAACCGCTCTGACATCCGCCCAGGAGTCGAAGACCGTAAAGAGCGTGTCACAGCAGCTCGCGGTAGACGTCGGCGGTGGCCCGCGCGGTGTGCTCCCAGGAGAACTGTGCCGCTCGGGCCAGACCGGCAGCGGCGAGCTCGGACCGGCGGGCGGGGTCCCCGAGCAACCGCTGCAGTTGGCGCGCGAGGTCCGCCGGGTCATCGGGCTCGAAGTAGGCGGCGGCCGCCCCCGCGGTCTCGGGCAACG
>JBOGYN010000039.1:0-12013 GCA_050696855.1 Solirubrobacteraceae bacterium
TTGACAGAGCGTGAGCAAGAGGTGTTGCGGATGCTCGCCAACGGCCTATCCAACGCCGAGATCGCGGCGGCGCTGGTCGTCTCCGAGGCGACGGTCAAGTCACACGTGTCCCACCTGCTCGGGAAGCTGGGTCTGCGCGACCGCGTGCAAGCAGTCATCTACGCGTACGAGACGCGGCTGGTGGCGCCGGCGGATTGAGCAGGCGCCTGGCAAACCGAGCGCTGTCCGGATAGCGTCGTGGGCATGGATTCCAACCAGTCTGGCGAACGCCTCCACACCGAACTCAGCATCGTTGATGCGGCCGCCTTCTCGGTCGGTATGATCGGCCCGGTGGGCGCGATCGGGTTGCTGGGGACCGGGGCGGCACTCATCATCGGACGGGCGGTGACGCTGTCGTTCGTGTTTGCCGTCGTCGGCGTCGCCCTGGTCGCCTACTGCTTCATCAAGCTCTCGCAGCACATCTCCCACACCGGGTCGGTGTACGCGCTGGTGGGGGTCACGCTCGGTCCCCGCGCCGGATTCTTTGCGGGCTGGGCCCTGATGGGCGCCTACACGGCGATCGGCTGTGGTTCGACGATCGAGATCGGGCTGTTCGGCGGCCAGTTCCTGCGCGACACGGGCATTCTCTCCACGCATCAGTGGTGGTGGATTGCGCTGATCGGGCTCATCGGGATAAGTGCGCTGGTCTTCGCCGAGATCCGAGTCATAACGCGAGCGTTGCTGACCTCTGAGGTGATCGGCGCGATCCTGGTGACGATCCTCAGCGTGGTGATCCTCGCGAAGGTGATCTTCAGCCATGGGCCGAGCGGCCAGACGTTCACGCTCAACTTCTTGTCACTGCCGCAGGGCAGCGGAATCGGGACGATCGCCAAGGCGGCCGTCTACGGGTTCCTGGCCTTCGCCGGCTTTGAGGGCGCCGCGGCCCTCGGCGAAGAGACCTCGAATCCCAAGACGCAGATCCCGCGGGCGATCAAGACCGCGGTGGTCGTGGTCGGCGCCTTCTATCTTCTGACGGCCGCCGCACAGTCGCTCGGTTACGGGGCTACGGCCGCCGGGGCCAAGGCGCACGCCAACGGCCTCCCGTTCTCGGACCTCGGCGGTGGCTACATCGGCAAGTGGTACGGCGACATCCTCGATCTGATGGCCACGATCAGCCTGTTCGCGATCTCGCTCGGCGTGGCGGCCGGCGCGGCTCGGATCATGTACGCCCAGGCGCGGGACGCGACCGGCAAGCGGACCGGCCTGGCCGGCCTGTCCAAGCGCGGCGCCCCCGGAGCCGCCCTGGTGGTGGTGCTCGTCATTTTCGCCGGCGCGCTCGTCGGGCAGCAGCTGGCCGGCTCGACCGTCATCGACGCCACCTTCTATGCGCTCCAGGTCGGCACCGTGCTGATCCTCGTCGCCTACGTGATGGCCACGGTCGGCGCGATCTACTTCCTGTTCTTCAAGGGCAAGGCCCGGGCTCCGGGCTGGCAGCTGGCGATCCCGGTCCTCGGCGGCGCGTTTGTCTGTTACACGATCTATCGCAACGTGTTTGTCGGCCAGGTGGGCACGTTCGGTCATCTCCCTTACATCGAGGGCGCCTACCTGATCGTCGGCCTCGTGGTCGTGTGTGTGGTGCCCCGGCTAGCCGGGCGAGTCCGCGCCGGGCTCGCGGCCGGCGCGGTGCCGTGACGCGGATCGCGTGCCAGCAATTGGCGCCGGTCCTCGGCGATCTGGAGGCCAACCGGACGCTGGCCCGAAACGCCATCCGCGAGGCGGCGGATGACGGGGCGGACGTAGTCGTGCTGCCCGAGCTGATCACCTCGGGCTATATGTTCGAGTCGCCCGAGGAGGCGGGGACCGTGGCCATCGGCGCCAGCCACGGAATCCTGGGCGAGTGGGCCGCGGAGGCGGCGCGCGCCGACATCGTCCTGGCCGGCGGCTTCTGCGAGCTGGGCGACGACGGCCAGCTCTATAACAGCGCCGCCGTGCTGGACGCCACGGGGCTGCGCGCGGTATATCGCAAGCTTCACCTCTGGGATCGCGAGAAGCTGGTCTTCACGCCCGGCTCATCGCCGCCGCCGGTGCTCGATACCCGCGTCGGGCGACTCGCGGTGATGATCTGCTACGACCTCGAGTTTCCCGAGCTGACGCGGTCGGTGGCTCTGGCCGGCGCCCAGCTGCTGCTCGTGCCCACCAACTGGCCGCTCGTCCCGCGCCCTGAGGGCGAGCGTCCGCCGGAGGCGATGATTGGCATGGCCGCGGCGCGCGTCAACCGGATGGCGGTCGCGTGCGCGGATCGGATCGGGAGTGAGCGCGGGCAGGAGTGGACCGGCGGGACGACGATCATCGGGGTTGACGGTTGGGCGGCGGCTGAATCTCGTGCCGCGGGGCTGGTGGTGGCGGACGTCGACCTCGAGCTCGCCCTGGACAAGCGCCTGACCGATCACGCCGACGCCCTTGGCGACCGTCGCCCCGAGCTCTACGCCGCCCTCACCGGCCCCGCAACCGGGCGCAACTCCAGGTCCGCCCTCCCACGCTGAGCTCATGCCCGAGCCGCTGTATCTCAAGGCACCCTCGGTCGTCGCCTCGGCCGGCCCGGACCCGGCCGTCGCCGAGCGCGTTGGCGAAATGCTGTTGACGATCGAGCGCGGGGGCGTCGACGCGGTGCGCCGGTATTCGCGTGAGCTCGATGGCTGGGCCCCGTCGAGCTTCGAGGTCACCGCGGACCAGATCGACCGGGCCAGCAGCTCGTTGCCCGAGGCGCTGAAGCGGAGCATCGAGTTCGCCCAGGCTCAGATCGGCAACTTCGCCCAGCTGCAGCGGGCGACGCTGACCGACTTCGAGGCCGAGACCCTGCCGGGAGTGTTCCTCGGTCAGCGCCAGGTTCCGGTGAGCTCTGTCGGTGCTTACTGTCCAAGCGGTCGGGTGCCGATGCTCGCCTGCGCGTTCATGACCGTGCTGGTGGCGAAGGTCGCCGGGGTCGAGACGGTCATCGCCTGCTCGCCGCCCCGCGCCGGGGCCCTGCACGCACCGACGTTGCACGCGATCGCGACCTCGGGCGCCGACCGCATCTTCGCGCTGGGGGGCGTGCAGGCGCTGGCGGCGATGGCCTTCGGGCTCCTGGACGAATCGGGCCCCGCCGATCCCGTCGACATGATCGTGGGGCCGGGCAACGCGTTCGTGGCCGAGGCCAAACGCCAGCTATTCGGCCGCGTGGGCATCGACTTGCTCGCCGGTCCGTCCGAGGTAGCGGTGATCGCCGACGACACCGCCGATCCCGAGCTGGTGGCAGCCGACCTGCTCGCACAGGCCGAGCATGGTCCCACCTCGCCAGCCGTTCTGATCACCACGTCAGAGCCGCTCGGGCATGCGGTGATCGCCGAGATCGCCCGTCAGCTCGACGAGCTGGACCGGCGGGGCGTCGGCGCGGGAGACACGGCGCGCCGGGCCTGGACCGACCATGGCGTGGTCGTGGTGGCCGAGGACCGAGAGCACGCCGCCGAGCTGTCGGACGAGGTCGCCTGCGAGCACCTCGAGGTGCACACCCGCGACGATGCCTGGTACCTCGAGCGGCTGCGCAACTACGGCTCGATCTTCGTCGGCAGTCGGGCCACGGTCGCCTTCTCCGATAAGGCGATCGGCACCAATCACACGCTGCCCACCGGGCACGCCGCCCGTTACACCGGCGGTCTATCGGTGGCAAGGTTTCTCAAGACGCTCACCTACCAGCGGATCGACTCTGACGAGGGCGTCCGGGCTGTCGCTCCCCATGTGGTCGAGATCGCTCGCGCCGATCTGATGCCCGCCCACGAAATGACCGCCGTCAAGCGCCTCGAACGGCTTGCTGTTCAGCCGCCAGCGCGTTAGCTCCACTAGTGCGTGGGTTGACCCGCGGTGCCGGCATGGGGTTGGCGATGGGAGTGGACGTGGTCGCCGTGACTGTGCAGGTGCTCGTGCTCGATCGTCGGTTCGGGCTCGGGTTGATCTGAGCCCGATTGCGCGGTGCATTGCGCGCACAGCCCGACGATCGCGAAATGGGTGAAGCGGGCGTGGTAGCCGAAGCGGTCTTTGATCTGTTGACGGACCGGGTCGAGTTGCTCGGGTGCGACGACGGTGACCTTGGCGCACCGTTCGCAGTACAGGTATTCCGCGTCGTGATCGCGGACGAGGACGTAGAGGCCAGGGCTGTGGCCGAGGTGGACGTGACGGATCAGGCCGTGGCGCTCGAGCACCTCGAGGTTGCGATACACGGAGGATTCGTCGATCGTCAGGGTGTGTGCGAGATGCCCCGCCGACACTGGGCCCTCGGCAGCGAACAGCGCCTCGAGCACCAGCCGTCGTGCGGTGGAGAGGCGCTTTCCTCCCTTGCGAACGGCCGCGATCGCCTCGGCGATGGTGGTGAACGAGAGCGGTGGTGTCTGCGGCGCGACGGTCACGCTCGATCAGTTCCTGATCAACGGTCCGCTTCTGCTGAGGAGGCCGACCGCGCGGCTGCTTGCTGCATCCCGAGCGACCATTTCTCCTCGATCCGCGCAAAGCGCCACACGGCGAGCGCGATCACCCAGGTTCCCACGAACATGCCGACGATGATGAACCCCGCCGTGTTGATGTTGAAGTTCTGAAACCAGTCGGCGAGCGAGCCCCGAAGGCCAAGCTTGTCGGTGAGCAGCCCGACGAGCTCGATCGTGCCGATGAACACTGCCACGGCGATCGAGAGGCCGGTGATCGTAATGTTGTAATAGACCTTGCGGACCGGCTTGGAGAACGCCCACCCGTAGGCGAAGTTCATGAACGACCCGTCGATTGTGTCCAGCAGCGACATGCCGGCGGCAAACAGCACAGGAAGGCAGATGATGGCGTAAAACGGGAGCCCGGCTGCGCCCGCACTGCCGGCCAAGACCAGCAGGGCGATCTCCGTCGCGGTATCAAATCCGAGACCGAACAACAGCCCGACGGGATACATCTGCCACGGCTCGCGGATCCGGTTGAGGTGGCGCCCGAAGAAGCGGTTCATGAATCCGCGCGAGTTGAGCTGCTCCTCGAGTTGCTGCTCGTCGTAGGTGCCGCGACGCATCTCGAAGAAGATCCTCAGGATGCTGACCAGGATGATGATGTTGAGGATCGCGATGATGTAGAGAAAGCTGCCGGAAACGGTCGTGCCGACCACGTTGGTCGCCTTGTGCAGGCCGGACTGGCCGTTCTTGACTGGCCCGCTCAGCGTCTTAACGCCGACCGCGAGCAGGAACGCGAGCAGGAACACGATCGTCGAGTGCCCGAGCGAGAAGAAGAACCCGACGCTCAGCGGCCGTTTGCCTTCGCTCATGAACTTCCGCGTCGTGTTGTCGATCGCGGAGATGTGATCGGCGTCGAAGGCGTGACGCATCCCGAGCGTGTAGGCGGTGATCCCGGTTCCGATCGCGAACGTACCCGACGCGCCAAGCTTGTACTTCACCGGCGCGACGACCAGGACCAGGATTCCGAACCCGATTGCGTGCAAGCCCGCGATGACCGCCGCCATGCAGCCCATCCGGCGCCATTCGGCCCGCGTCATCGACGCCTTGACCCGCACCCACCGCGACGGTGGCGTCAGCGACACAGGCGAGGCTTCCATCAGATCGAAGATATGCGTCAGCGGGTGGCTAATGCAAGCACCCGGTAATTGAGAACACCTCGGTGCAGGCGCGTTGGCGCGGCCGTCGGTCATCCTTTGTCTGTGAGCAACGTACGCGACCTCTACGGCCTTCCGCTCGAGGGCTTTGTCACCGAGCGGGGAGTGCTGGCAAAGTCGCTGCGCGCCGCAGGCGACCGCGCCCAGGCCGCAACGGTCGCGGGACGGCGCAAGCCGTCAATTGCGGCGTGGGCGGTCAATCAGCTCGTCCGGACCCAGGACCGGGCCGTGTCATCGCTGTTCCGAGCCGGCGATGCGCTGCTGCGGACCCAGGCCGAGCTTGTCGCCGGCCGCGGAGACGCCCACGCACTGCGAGCGGCGGTCGAGCGCGAGCGCGCCGCCGTGGATGAGCTGGTCAACGTGTCACGAGGCCTGCTGAGCAGCGAGGGGTACGAACTCAGCCAGGCGACGCTTGAGCGCGTATCGGCGACGCTTCATGCCGCAGCGCTCGTCGAAGCTGCCCGTGAACAGGTCCGCGATGGCTGCCTGGAACGGGAGCTGACTTACGCGGGATTGGGGCCGACCGAGCCGGCCGCGATCGCGCCCGCCGGGCGGACCCGTGCCAAACCGAGCAAGGCCACCGCCAAGGCCAAGGCCACCGCCAAGGCCAAGGCCACCGCCGCCGGGAAACGTGAAGCCAAGGATCGTGCTCGAGCCCGAAAGGCCGAAGCAGAGGCCCGTCGGGTCGCGGAGCGGGCGGACGGCGAACTAGAAGCCGCGCAAGCGCGGCGAGACGACCTTGCCACCGAGCTTCGCGCCGCCGAAGACACATTGGACCAAGCCCGTCAGCAGGCCGACGACGCCACGCGAGCGCACCGTCTGGCGCGACAAGCGTCGGACAGCGCCAACCAGGAGTAGACGAACGCCGCCAGCGCTGCGCGCCACCGGGTGGCTACTGCCAGTACTTCTCGACCGTGTCGGCCGAGCGCTCCGACGCCGAGTCGGGGTTCTTTCCAGCGCTGCGCAGCGCTCGTCGTTGTCGCAAGAAGTCCCACAGACGGTCCAGGTCGATCCGTATCTCCTCAAGGCGAGCGGCATCCTCGCCGACGGTCGGGTCCGCTGTCCCTTCTCTGAGACGCAGCCTCTCGCGGTCAGCCTCGAGCGCCTCGATCTGACTCTCGATCTGCTCATCGGTGGGCATCGGCGAAGCCTCTCACATCCACGGTCGCAGAGCGGTCAGCACGATCTCCGAGCTGCAGGGTGTTGCCGTCCGGGTCGCGGAAGAAGAACAGCTCAGCTGGTGCTGTACATGAGCGATCCCGGCGTTGTCAGCACCTCGCCGGTCTCGAGCCAGGTCTTGAGGCCGGAGAGGATCATCGGCCAGCCGCCGTAGAGCTGCTCGTTGGCGCCTTCGCGCAACTGATCGTGGGTCACAGTGAGCCGGCATGAGTCGCCGACGGGCTCGATCTCCCACGTCACCCGCGAAGTCCCTTCCTGCTTGACGTCCTCGCCCCAGAGCGCGGTGAAGGTTCCCACCAGCCGGCGTGGGGGGTCGATCTCCAGGTTCTCTCCTTCGCCGAGGAGTCCAGCCGAGGGGTGGGTCATCTCGACTCGCGAGCCGGGCGTCCAGTCGGAGGTGATTCGGTTGCCGAACTGGAACTTGCCGCGGATGTCAGGGTCGGTGATCGCCTCCCAGAGTCGTTCCGGGGTGGTGCGGATGTAGATCTCGAATACCTTCTCCATCGTTTTCTCCAGTCTGTCTTTGAGGTCGCTGAGCCCCGCGGTCCAGGGCTCGGCGTACTTGCTGACCCAACGGTCGTGGACGAGCCGGATCGGGACCGGATTGAGAAAGTGCAGCTTCTCGCGGCCGCGCCGCCGAGTCACTACCAGGCCGGCCGCCTCGAGCTGCTTCAAATGCTTCATAACTCCGAAGCGGGTGATCTCGAAGTGCGCTTCGAGGGCGCGCAGCGTCTGCCCGTCCCGGCGAAAGAGCTCGTCGAGCAAGCTACGTCGGGTCGGATCGGCCAGGGCCTTGAAAACCTCGTCCACGCCGCCCACGATACGTGACCGAAAGGTCACCTGTCAAGTGGCTCCGGACCTCACCGGCGAACCCGAAGATCTCACGAACTGGGCGTCGCCTGCGTTTTGTCCCCATGAACTCACTTCGCCACCACTCAGTTCCCAGCCCGCTCGGTCCGCTGTTGCTCGTCGCGGATGATGCCGATCAGCTCTGCGGCGTCTACCTTCCAAACCATAAGGGCGCCCCGGTTGTGGTCGGGGGCGCCCCGGTTGTGGTCGGCCAGGCCGACGCCGGCGGGGTCATCGCCCGCGCCACTGCCCAGCTGGGGGGGTACTTCGCCGGGGAGCGCACTGCCTTTGACCTGCCGCTCGCGACCGCCGGCAGCCCTCTGCAGGAGAGGGTCTGGGCGGCACTGCGTGCCGTGCCCTATGGCACCACCACAACCTACGGCCAGATCGCCGGCGGACTTGGCCTGGGGCAGGCGGCGGCGCGTGCCGTCGGCTCGGCCAACGGCCGCAACCCGCTGGCGATCATCGTGCCCTGCCATCGGGTGATCGGGGCCTCGGGCTCGCTGGTCGGATATGCGGGCGGCCTTGAGGCCAAGCGCCGCCTGCTGACCCACGAGGCCCGTGTGGCCGGACTCGTCCTCGCGATCTAGACCGTGTCGTGGTGGACAGCCTCGATGTTGTTTCCGTCCGGGTCAAGCACAAACGCCGCGTAATAGCCGCTGGAGTACTCGGGTCTCAGGGCCGGGGCTCCGTTGTCTCGTCCTCCCGCGGCGAGAGCAGCCGCGTAGAAGGCGTCAACCTGCTCACGCCGGTCGGCGGCGAAGGCCACGTGCACCGGCGCACCGGTCGGGTAATGCGTCGAGATCGCAAAGTCGTCCGCCTCTTCGAGCCCGAACGCGACCTCGGTCCCGCCTTCGCGCCACGGACCGATCTCGGCGAAGCCCAACGGCACGAGCGCGCGAGCGTAGAAGGTGCGGCTGCGCGCGAGCTCACTCACGCCAACCGCGACGTGATCGATGACAACCCGTCGCCTGGGCACAGCCACACACCTTAGGCCAGCGTTGGGCGGTGGGCGCATTTGGGCAGTAGGAGTCCAGCGGCGGCCCGGTAGCGCCCGGTAGCCTGGCCCGATGACGCGGACCGGAGTCGAGGGCGTCAATCTTGTCGGCTATCTCAATCACGTTATCGGGCTTGGAGAATCGGCCCGACAGTTCGCGGGCGCCTTGCGAGCGGCCCGATTTCCGCACGCGGTAGCGGCGATCGACCTCGACGGGGTGGCCCCGCGCCTGTCCGCGGCGCGAGCGCCGTGGCTGGCCGACGCCGAGCTTCCCTACGACGTGACGATCCTGTGGTGCAATCCCGACCGTTACGGGATCGATGTCGATCCAGGCGAGCTTCCCGGACGGCGCCTGGTCGGGCGCTGGGCCTGGGAGCTACGGCAGCTTCCGCCTGACTGGATCGCCGCCGCCGACTTGTTCTGCGAGATCTGGACGGCATCGAACTTTGTCCGGGCGGCCGTGGGCGGCGCTGTCTCCAACCCGGTGCGGGTCATTCCGATGGCGTTTGAGACGCCCGTGGTGGCGGCGCTTGACCGGCGCGTGTGGGACCTGCCCGCAGATCGACCCTTGTTCCTGTTCATGTTCGATTACCACAGCATCTCGACGCGCAAGAACCCGGTCGGGCTGATTACGGCGTTTACGCAAGCCTTTCCCGAGGCGCACGAGGCGACCCTCCTGATCAAGTCGATCAACGCCGCCGATCTGCCGGAAGCCGCCGCCGAACTGGAGCTCGCCGCCTCGGGCCATCCCGGCATCCACGTTGTCGACGTCGCCCTGCCCGGTCCCCAGCGTCTCGCGCTGCTGGCGGGCTGTGACTGTTACGTCTCCCTGCATCGTTCCGAGGGGTTCGGGATGACCATTGCCGAGGCGATGGCCTACGGACGTCCGGTGATCGCGACCGACTACGGAGGCAATATCGACTTTCTCGACGCCACTACCGGCTATCCCGTGGGGTGGCGGCCCGCCCGGGTGGATCAGCCCAATCCTGTCTATCCGGTCGACGGGCTCTGGGCGGAGCCAGACCTCCGACACGCCGCCCAGCTGATGCGACAGGTTGCGAATGGGGGAGACGAGGCGACCGCGCGCGGTGGCCGCGCAGCCACCCGGATCGCGACCCGGTACTCGCCGGCCGCGGCGGGCGAGGTGGCGGCCCGGGAGCTGGCGCGGATCGCCGGGACCTAGGCCCGGTTTGCGCTCAGAGCCGGGCTCGGAGCTCGTGGGGATCGAGGCCGGCGAGTCGCTGTGCGACCCGCGGGGCGGTCTAAGGGCTCTCGCGGACGACGGCGCGCGGTGATTTGTCGTCGCGGAGGCCCAAAAACCGAGGGTGGCGCAGGCGGCCGGCGGTCGTCCACTCGCTGAAGCCCAAGGCCGCCACCAATTCGGGCTTGACCCACTGCGCTCCGCGCTCGCGGATGCCGTCCGCGTCAGCGAACGCGGGCTCATCCTGCACCAGCCCCCGCAGTTGCTCACCGAGCGAGCGGAGCGTGTCGGCATCGAACCCGGTGCCGACCTTCCCGGCGTAGCGCAACTGGTCGCCGTCGTAGTAACCGAGGAGAAGCGCGCCGAAGTCGGTGCGCGAGCCGCGGGGCGCGGTGAAGCCGCCGATCACAAGCTCTTGGCCCTGTTCGCACTTGAGTTTGAGCCAGTCCCGGGAACGCCTGGCGGTGTACGGGCTGTCGGCGCGCTTGGCGATCAGCCCCTCCCAGCCCTTGCGGCACGCCTCGGCGAAGTACGCCTTACCGTCGCGGTTGCGGTGCGTCGAGAATCGCAGCGATTTGTCCTGGAACCTCAGCGCCTCTCGCAGCAACCGCTTCCGGGTGCGGAGCGGCAGCCCCCGCACATCCTGGCCATCGAGCCAGAGTACGTCGAACACGTAGAAGAACACCGGGACGTGGGTCCGGCCGCGCTGGGCGAGCTTGGCGAAGCTCGTCTGGCCGCCGTCGAAGGCCACGACCTCACCATCGACCGCGAACCGCTGCTGAGGCTGCGCCGTGAGCGCGGCGGCGATCTCCGGGTAGCGACCGTTCAGGGACAGGTCATTGCGGGAAAGCAGCGTGGCCTCGCCGCCATCGCGGATCGCGACACAGCGCACCCCGTCGAGCTTGCGCTCGAAGATCCATCCGTCGTCATTGAAGCGCTCGTCGGTCAGGACGGCCTTCATCGCTTCCGCGCGCGTCGGGGCCGGGGCGGCCTTGAGAAGGTCTCGCTCGGGTTCCGAGAGGACGGTGAGGGTCATGCGGGCGAAAATGGGGGAGACCGACGAAAGGACAGATATGGAATTCGAGCAGATCCGGGCTGAAGTGAGCGACCACGTGCTCACGATCACCCTCAATCGCCCTGAGCGGCTCAACGCCTGGACGGCGACGATGGGGCGAGAGCTCCGGGACGCCTTCGATCGAGCTGACGCCGATGACCAGGTCCGCGTCGTAGTCATCACCGGCGCGGGACGTGGCTTCTGCGCGGGAGCCGATCTCGGCGGCGGCGGTGACACCTTCGACTGGCGCGAGCGCGAGGTTGCCGGCGCGATCCCGCGTGACAACGGCGGCCAGTTCACCCTGCGCGTGTTCGAATGCGCCAAGCCGGTGATCGCCGCGATCAATGGCCCCGCCGTCGGCGTTGGGGCGACGATGACGCTACCCATGGACATCCGGCTCGCGGCCGACACGGCCAAGATGGGCTTTGTGTTCGCGCGTCGAGGGATCGTGCCCGAGGCGTGCTCGAGCTGGTTCTTGCCCCGCGTGGTGGGCATCAGCCGGGCGATGGAGTGGGTCGCCACCGGGCGCGTGTTCTCAGCTCAGGAGGCGCTGGAGGCCGGGTTGGTCCGTAGCCTGCATCCGCCCGACCAGTTGCTGGACGCCGCCTATGACCTCGGGCGGGAAATTGCCGAGAACACGGCACCGGTCTCGGTGGCGCTGGCCCGCCGGATGCTCTGGACGATGCTCGGCGCCGAGCACCCGATGCTGGCTCACCGCGCCGACTCACGCGGGATGTTCTCGCGGGGGCAGTCGGCTGACGCTCACGAGGGCGTGACGGCGTTCCTGGAGAAGCGGCCGGCGGTGTTCGGAGATCGCGTCAGCGACGGGCTTCCCGACATCTTTCCCGGGCAAGCCGTTCCCGAGTTCGAATAGCGCCCGCAGGACCCCCCGCCCGGTCGGCGAGCCCAGGATCCGGCCGTCAGGCAGAATCAGCTCATGCCCGGTTCTGATCTGACCCCGACTGCCTCCGGCGAGCGCGCGGCGCCCGTGGGCGGCATCGAGCTCTGCTACGAGACCTTCGGCGACCCCGCGTCGTCACCGCTGCTGCTGGTGATGGGACTCTCCTCCCAGATGATCCTGTG
>JBOGYN010000040.1:0-3776 GCA_050696855.1 Solirubrobacteraceae bacterium
TGGCGATGGTGCGCAACGGAAACCCGCGCGGCATATGACGGGTTCCGGGCCTGGGAGCATGCGTTCTCCTCGAGGGTTAGAGCGCTCAAACCACCGGATGGGCGCGCCGCTGAGCACGAGCGTCTCGTCTCGCTCGCCGAGGAGGAGCACCGGCTACGTGGGGAAGGAAGCGCGTCGGCCGAAAATGCACGCGCAGTCGCAGAAAAGCATCGCGCGGCGGGAGCGATCACGGCGGAACTCAGCGCGAGTGCGACATCGGCCGACGACCGGCGGTACGTGACCTCGATACAGAAGCTGTTCGACGAGCGGGACGACAAATACGCGGCGGCGGCATCCTCGGTTGAGCACGCGACCGCCGGGATGATTCAAAAGCTCTCGGCGATCAAGCCGCCGGACGCGGCGAGGGGGGAGCACGGTCGCCTGGCCGCTGAATTCCGCTCTCACCTAAGGCACAGCGCGAGCTCCACGCCGCGGTATTGGCAGCAGATCCCGATCGTGTGAGCAAAGCAGCAGCCGCCTGGGAGTCGTCGGTCGGTGAAGTTCGGGATGCGTTCGCACGTGTAGCGAACGAGCTTGCTTTCTACGAGCGGTGGCCTACGCCGGCTGTCACGATGCGCCACAGTCGTGCCACAGCTGACCCCGGGGTCAAGAGCGGTTATGACTCCCGCAGCAGCGGTTTCTGCTGAACCAAGAACTCGCTTATTTGCAGGAAGAACCGGACGATCTCAGAGGCTGGCTTCGAATCCCGGTAGCGGTACTTCCGAAACCCCTGCTAGTCGACCGGTGGTTTCGTTCTTCTCGGGGTATTGAATGACTGGATGAAGGCCAGCGAGCGGCTGCCGTCTCGCAACTGGACATAGAAGCGGTTCGCCCACGGATCGCGGTTGACCTGATGAGCGCGTAGGATCGCTGGACCTGAGATCTGGCCGAGGGCGTGTATGGGCGAGACGGTTGAGCTGGCGACGATCTGGTTGGTCGATCTGGTTGGGTCGACGCGGTTGGCGACCTCGGTAGGTCCGGCGCGGGCGGACAAGTTGCGAGCGGAGTTCTTCGCTCTGCTGCGCGATGCGATCGATGCGTCTGGGGGCCGGGAGTTCAAGAACACGGGCGACGGCTTGTTCGTGGCGTTTTCGTCGGCGTCGGCCGCGGTGAAGTGTGCGGTGTTGACCCAGCAGTTGTTCGAGCGGCGCTATCGCGGCGCGGAGCAGCAGTTGCACGTGCGGATCGGGTTGGGGACGGGTGAGTCGACGGTCAAGGATGGGGACTATTTTGGGATGCCCTCGATCGAGGCGGCGCGCTTGTGCACCAAGGCGCTGGCGGACGGGATCCTCGTGTCGCCGATGACGAAGATGGCGGCGGGGCGGGTAGATGGTGCGCGGTTTGAGTCGGTCGGGGAGTTGGAGCTCAAGGGGATTGCGGAACCGGTGGAGGCGTTCAGTGTGGTGTGGGAGCCGCTGGAGCCTGAGCAGGCGGACGCCGGGATTGGCCGGTGGCCGTTGCCCGAGGCGCTGCGGGGGGTGCCTCGGATCGCGTATGTCGGTCGCGCGGTGGAGCGCGCCCGGCTGGAGCAGGCGCGAGCGTCGGCGCGGTCGGGTGCGCGTCAGCTTGTTTTGTTGTCGGGCGAGCCGGGGATCGGGAAGACGAGGCTGGCGTCGTACTCGGCGTTGGGTGCGAACGCCGATGGGTTCGCCGTGTGTTGGGGTGCGTGTTCGGAGGATCTGGCGGCGCCGTATGAGCCGTGGATCGCGGTCTGCTCGCAGCTGGTCGAGCATGCGCCCGAGGCGGTGCTTGCGGGTTACGCCGAGCGGTACGGGGGCGAGGTCAGCCGGCTGGCGCGCAATCTCGGGCGGCGCGTTGCGGAGGCGTCGGCGCCTCAGTCTTCCGATCCGGAGACGGAGCGGTTCCTGCTGTTCCAGGCGGTCGCCGGGCTGCTGCGGGACGTCGCGCAGACGTTCCCGCTCCTGGTGGTGCTAGACGATTTCCATTGGGCGGACGCGCAGTCGGTGGCGTTGCTCAAGCACGTCGCTAGGTCGGTCGAGCACTGCGCGCTGGTGGTGCTGGTGACCTATCGCGATACGGATCTGGGCAAGGATGATCCGCTGACTGGAGTGCTGGCGGATCTGCGTCCGTTGGAGGGTGCGGAGCGGATCGCGTTGCACGGTCTGGCGGTCGAGGATGTTCAGGCGTTGACGGCCGCGGCCGCGGGCCATGATCTGGATGCGGATGGGATCGCGTTGGCGGGCGAGATCGCGGCCGAGACGGATGGGAACCCGTTCTTCGCGGGCGAGATCCTGCGCAACCTGTCGGAGTCCGGGATGATCGTGTTCGACGAGGCGAGTGGGCGGTGGACCATCGACCGCAGCTCAGCGGTGGCGCTGCCTGAGAGCGTTCGCGAGGTCGTCGAGCGCCGCGTGACTGTGCTCGGAGACCGTGCGAGGGAGACGCTGACGGCGGCGGCGGTGATCGGCCGGCACTTCGATCTGGGGCTCCTGGCGAAGCTGGTGGAGATCGGCGAGACAGAATTGTTGGACGAGCTCGAGCAGGCGGTCGCGGCTTCCCTTTTGGCCGAGTCAACCGAGAAGGTGGGGCGGTTCTCGTTCGCGCATGCGCTGATCAGCCACACGCTCTATGACGGTCTTGGGGCCACACGCCGCGCGCGGATGCACCTGCAGGTCGCAGAAGCGCTCGAGGACCTGTACGGGACCGACTCCGAGGAGCAGCTCGCTGAGCTGGCGCTGCACTGGCGACTGGCGACGGTGTCGGTCGACAAGGCAAAGGCGGCCCGCTACTCGCTGCGTGCCGGGCAGCGGGCGCTTGACAACCTCGCGCCGAGCGAGGCCGCGAAGCTGTTCGGCGACGCGCTGGAGCTGCTCGGGACCGGCCCGACGGCGGAGCGGTGCGAGGCGCTGATCGGGCTCGGCGAGGCGCAACGCCAGACTGGTGTTCAGGCTCATCGGGAGACGCTGCTCGAGGCGTCCGGGATCGCATCGGAGCTCCACGACGCCGAGCTTGCCGCCCGCGCGCCACTCGCGAACAACCGCGGTTGGACGAGCGGAATAGGTCAGGTCGACGTCGAGCGGGTCGCGGCGATCGAACGGGCGCTGGAGCTTGATAATCCGCCGCAGCCGGACCGGCGTGCACGGCTGCTGTCGCTATTGGCTGTGGAGTTGACGTTCGCCCCGGAGCACGCGCGTCGCTGGGCGTTGGCCGAGGAGGCGATCGCGCTCGCCCGACAGGCCGGGGACCCGCGGACGCTCGCGGTCGTGCTCGAGGACTCCGGCTACGCATGCTGGGCGCCCGACACGCTCCCAAAACGTGTTGAGTACGTTCGCGAGCTGATGCCGCTGGTCATGGAGGTGCAGGATCTGCGCGTCGAGTACATGGCCGCGCTCCGCCAGACGCACATAGCGATGGAGCTGTGCGACTTCGCGCGGGCCGACGCTGCGCTCGAGCGCATCCACGCGATCGCCGAGCAGACACGGCAACCGACGCAGAGATGGAACGCAGGTTTCACCGCGGCCGGAGTTCGCTGCGCGCGCGGCGAGTTGGAAGCCGGGGAGCGGCTCGCCGAACAGGCTCTCCAAATCGGGCAGGAGGCCGGCGAACCCGACGCCGCGATGGCCTACGGCGCCACTCTCATCATGAACCGCATGTACCAGGGCAGGGGCGCCGAGGTGATCGCACTGCTCGAGCAGGCGGTGGCCAACGTGCCGGGCGTGCCCGCGTGGGAGGCCGCACTCGGCCTCACCTACTGCCTCATCGACCGCCGTCCGGAC
>JBOGYN010000041.1:0-7208 GCA_050696855.1 Solirubrobacteraceae bacterium
CGCGTCGCCCTGCTCTCCAACGGCGAGGAGCCCAGCAAGGGCACCCCCGAGCTGGTCACGGTGCACGAGCAGCTGGCCGGCGAGGCCGGAACGGGACTGAACTTCGTGGGCAACGTCGAGGGCACCCAGGTGACCGATGGGGCGGCCGACGTGATCGTCATGGACGGCTTTACCGGCAACATCACCTTGAAGCTGATCGAGGGCGTCTCGGGCCGGACGCTCAAGGCGATCCGGTCCGCGGCGATGAGTTCCAACCGGGCCAAGCTGGGCGGCTGGCTGCTCGCGCCCGCGGTCCGGCGTCTGCGTGATGAGATCGACCCCGAGGGCCCGGGTGGGGCCTACATGCTCGGTCTGCGCCAGCTCGGCGTGGTCGCGCACGGACGCTTCACCCGGCGCGGCTTCGCGCGGGCGATCGAAGTCGCCGCCCGGGGGGTCGAGGAGGACGTGATCAGCGCCACGCGCGAGGCGCTCGAAGCCGCCGGCGCTCTGCGCCCTCCGCAACCCGTCGGGGTCGAGAGCGGCCATGCGTGACCGCGAGCCGGGAGCGCTGGCACCGTCCGCAGAGGGGGCTACGGTTCTGCGCCGATGACTCGTGAGCAAGTCTTCACGCTGATCCGTGCGCATCTGGTCGATGAGCTGGAGGTCGATCCCGGCCGCGTGACCGAGGCCACGCGCTTCCGGGAGGACCTGGAGGCCGACTCGCTGGACCTCTACACGCTCGTTCAGGAGCTCGAGGACTCCTACGGGGTGCGGATCTCCGACGAGGAGGCGGCCAAGATCCTGACCGTCGGCCAGGCGGTCGAATTCGTGCTCGCGAGCGGGGACCAGACCGGCGCCGGCGGGGCGCCGCACTCCTCGGCGACCACGAGTGCGGGCTCAGACGCTGAGTGACCGCGGCTCCCACCCTGCACGAGCTCCTCGAGCAGCTCCCCCCGGAGCTCGGTCGGCGGATCTTCACGCACTCATCGTGGACGACCCGGCGCTCGGATTCCTACGAGCGTCTCGCCTTTTTGGGGGACAGCGTGCTGGGGCTGGCAGTTACCACCCACCTCTTCCCCCGCTTGGAAGCCGATCGCTTCGGCCCCGGGCGGCTGACCAAAATCCGGGCCCAGGCCGTGTCGGGACGGGCCTGCCGGGCGGTGGCCGAGCGCCTCGGGGTGCCCGAGCGGCTGCGAACGGCGGCCCCCACGGTGGCCGGTCCGGGCCTGGAGGCCCTGATCAACACCGAGCGCGTGCTGGCTTCGGTGATCGAGGCGGTGATCGGCGCCGTCTACCTGACCTGCGGCTACGAGACGACGGCGGCGGCCGTGGTCCTGGCCTTCGCCGAGGAGATCGACGACGCGTTGGAGAACCCCGAAGACTTCAAGTCGGCGCTGCAGGAGCGGCTCGCCCGGCGGGGCGAGGTCGTCAGCTACGCCGTGGTCGAGGAGGACGGGCCGCCGCACGATCGCACCTTCCGGGTCAGCGCCACCGTGGGTGGTCACGAGATCGCCAGTGGAGCGGGGCGCAGCAAGAAATTCGCCGAGCAGCTCGCTGCGCGCTTGGCGCTCGAGGCGATGGAGAAGTGACCCGCTCAGGTCGCTCCGCGGCGGTGCCACCGTGTACCTGAAGTCGATCACCGTCAAGGGTTTCAAGTCGTTCCCGGACCGCACCCGCCTGGAGTTCGGCCCCGGGGTGAGCGTGATCGTGGGTCCCAACGGCTCGGGGAAGTCCAATATCACCGACGCCGTCCTATGGGCGCTCGGTGAGCAGTCACCGGTCAACGTCCGAGGCCAATCGATGCAGGACGTGATCTTCGGCGGCGCGCCCGGCCGCCAGGCCGCCAGCCACGCCGAGGTCGAGCTGGTGCTCGACGACAGCGAGGGCTCGCTCGCCCTGGGGGCATCGGAGATCTCGATCGTGCGACGTCTGGATCGGGCCGGCGAGGGCGAGTACCGCCTGGCCGGGGCCCGGTGTCGGCTGGTCGACGTGGTCGAGTTGCTGTCCGATACTGGCCTGGGCAAGGAGATGCACTCGGTCATCTCGCAGGGTCGGGTCGAATCGATCGTGACCTCCAAGCCGCGCGAACGGCGGCTGTTGATCGAGGAGGCGGCCGGTTTGGGCAAGCATCGCAAGCGCCGCCGTCGCGCGCAGCTCAAGCTCGCCCGCACGCAGGACAACCTCGACCGGGCGCTCGACGTGGAGCGCGAGGCGCGTTCGCGCCTGCGCCCGCTCAAGCGCCAGGCCGAAGCGGCCGAGCTGCACGCCCGGCTCGAGCGCCAGACCCAGGAAGTCCGCTGGGAGCTGGCCCGCGAGGAGGCCCGGGCTCAGACCGAGGCGGTCACGGCGGCCCAGGCCGCCGCCGGCGAGGTCCGCGGCCGTCGCCAGGCCCTGGAGGAGGAGCTCGAGGCCGTGGCCGCCCGCCGCGAGGCGGCCGAGGAGACGCTGGCTGCCCGCAGCGCCCAGCGCGAGGAGCTCTCCCGTCGCTCCTACGCGGCGCGCTCGGCCGGCGAGCGGGTCACCTATCGCGCCGAATCGACGCGCTCGGCGGCGGCCGAAATGCGGCGGCGGCTGGCTCACGCCACCGAAGCCGTGGCCGCTCTGCGGGCCAGTGCCGAGCACGATCAGCCCGATCCGCGGGCGGCGCAGCGGACCGCCGCGCTCGAGTCCGAGCTGGCGGCGCTGGAGCTCGATCGCGAGGCCGAGCTGGCGCGCCAGCTGACCGAGCTCGACGCCCAGCGCGAAACGGCTCGCGCCACCCACTCGCGTCAGACCGAGGTCGTGGCCGAGCACGAGACCGTGCGCCAGACGGCCGAGGCCCGGGTCGAGACCGCGCGGACCGCGGTTCGGGAGGCCGAGCGAACGGTCGAGGCCGCCCGCCGGGAGGCGGCCCGGGTCGGGGGCGAGCTCGCCGGCGTCAACCAGTTCCTGCGCCAGCAGGTCGGCTCGCCGAGCGGTGCCCCGTCGCTGGCCGACGACCTCGAGGTCGACGCCGGCTATGAGCTGGCGCTGGCGGCGGCTCTCGATGGGCGCCTGCGGGCGGCTGTCGTCGCCGACCGCACCGCCGGGTCCACTCTGCTGGACCGCACCGGCCACGACGGCGGCCGGGCGCTCGTGCTGGGCTCTGGGCTCGATCAGGGCAGCGCCCCCGCCAGCGCTCCGCCGGGCGCAGAGCGGTTGCTCGACCATGTCCGGGGTCCGGGGCCGGCGCTCGCCCTCGTGCGGGCGCTGCTGGCCCGGACCTGGGTGGTCGAGGGGCTCGAGCACCTCTCCGCGGACTTCAACGGCGTCGCGGTGACGCGTGGCGGCCGCGTCTGGTCCCCGCGCAGCCAGGAGCTGCGTCAGGCCCCGGCAGTGGGCGAAGAGCGAATCCTGGCCGAGCGCAACCGGCGCGAGCAGCTCGTGCGCGAAAGCGAGGCCGCGGCCCAGGGCGAGCTCGACGCGCGGGCGGGGGTGGAGCGGGCGGTTGTGGCCGCCACCGGCGAGGAGAGTGCGCGCGAGGAGACAGTCGCCGCGCACCGGACCGCGTTGCACGCCCTTGACGAAGCGGCGGAGGAGCAGCGCCGTATTGCCGCTCAGATCGAGCGCCGGCGCGCGGCGCCCGACGAGGGCCAGGACGCCAGCCGGCGCCGTCAGCTCGCCGCCGAGCTCGCGGCCGAGCGTTCCCGGGTGGAGCGCGGCGAACGAGAGCGGGCCGAGCGCACAGCGCGGATCGAGCGTCTTGGCCGTGCCGTGACCGCGGACCGTGCGCTCGTCCCGGTGGTCGAAGCGGTGACCGTGGCCCTCGAGGACGCCGCGGCCGCGATCGGCGAGCAACTGGCCGGCTTTGACACCGCGCTGGCCGCCGACCGCGCGGCCGGCGAGCACGTGGCGGGCGAGCTGCGGGCCTGCGCCCAGCGGGAGGCGGGCCTACACGGTCAGCTCCAGCGCGAGAACGAGACGTTGATGGGGGCCGAGGTGGCGTTGCAACGCTCCCGTGACCAGGCCACCGATGCCGCCGCCGAGTTGCGGGAGATCGCCGGTCGCCTCGAGCTGGCCGCCGAACCCGCCACCGAGCCGCTGGACCCCGAGCACCGGGCAGAGCTCAAGGCTCGCCTCGAGCGACTCGGCCGGCGGCGCGAGCAGCTCGGCCCGGTCAACCCGCTGGCCCAGGACGAGTACGCCGAAGCGCTGGCGCACGTGGAGGAGCTCGAGACCCAGCGCGCGGACCTCGAGGCGGCGCTGCGTGAGCTCGAGAAGCTGATCGCCGACACCGACCGCCAGATCCGCACCACCTTCGAGGCGACCTTCGCCGCCGCCGCGAGTGGCTTCGAAGAGCTCGCCGCCCAGCTCTTCCCCGGGGGAAGCGGGCGTTTGCGGCTGGTCAACGAGCGCCCGGGACCGGCCCGCGTGATCGGCGGCGAGACGCCCGGATCCGACGCCGAGGGCGAGGAAGACGACGCCGAGCGCGACGAGCCGGACACCGGCGAAGCGGCCTCGGAGGAGGAGGATCTGCTCGGGGTGGAGATCGAGATCACCCCGGCCGGCAAGGAAGCCCGCCGCCTCTCACTGCTTTCCGGGGGCGAGAAGTCGATGACCGCGCTGGCCTTCCTGTTCGCCGTCTTCCTGGCGCGCCCGTGCCCGTTCTACATCCTCGACGAGGTCGAGGCCGCCCTCGATGACCTCAACATCGACCGGTTCCTCGGCCTGCTGCGCCAGTACTCCACCCGCGCCCAGTTCATCGTCGTCACCCACCAGAAGCGGACGATGGACGCCGCCGACTGCCTGTACGGCGTGTCGATGGGGTCCGACGGGATCTCAAAGGTCATCTCGCGCCGGCTCGCCGACGTGCAGGCCGCCTGAGCGCCGCGCCGGGGCGCTGGTAACGTCGCCGCCCTCATGGCTCGCGAATGGCGTGATCTCTTCGTTCTGGACGGTCCGGTGCCCGACGCGCCCGACGGCGACACGCCGAGCGAAGAACACCGTGTCGGCCGCTTTCGCCGCCTGCGCGAGAGCCTGCGCAAGACCCGCCAGGCGCTCCAATCCGAGATCCAGGCCACCCTGTTCGAGGACCTCAGCGAGGAGACTTGGGAGCGGCTCGAGGAGGCGCTGATCTACGCCGACGTGGGCGCCCAGACGACCGCTCGGGTCGTCGCTCAGCTCGAGCAGGAGGCCTCCGAGAACAAGCTGAGCGGGGGAGAGGCGCTCTCGGCGCGGCTGGTGGCGCTGCTCACCGAGATCGCCGAGACGGGTGACGACAGAATCGACCTGCGTGCCCATCCGACCGTGATCCTGGTGGCCGGGGTCAACGGCACCGGCAAGACGACCACGATTGGCAAGCTGGCCTGGCATCTCAGCCAAGAGCTGGGGCAGAAGGTCGTGCTGGCCGCCGGTGACACGTTTCGCGCCGCCGCGGTCGAGCAGCTCGAGTTGTGGGCGCAGCGGGCCGGGGTGCAGTTCGTCAAAGGGCCGGCCGAGGCCGACCCGGGCTCGGTCGCGTTTGACGGGGTCACGGTGGCGCTGCGCGACGGCGCCGACGTGCTGATCGTCGACACCGCCGGACGCCTGCACACCCAGGACGACCTGATGGCCGAGCTCGCCAAGGTGGCCCGCGTGATCGCGAAGCAGATCCCCGAGGCCCCCCACGAGACCTTGCTCACCGTGGACGCAACGACCGGCCAGAACGGGCTGCGCCAGGCGCGGCTGTTCTCCGAGGCCGTGCCGGTGACCGGCCTGGTCCTGACCAAGCTCGACGGAACGGCCAAGGGCGGCATCGCTCTGGCCATTGCCCACGAGCTCGGGATCCCGGTCAAGCTGATCGGCGTGGGGGAGCAGCTCGAGGACTTGCGCCCCTTCGAGGCGGCCGAGTTCGCCCGCGCGCTCGTGTCCTGAAAATGGCCCGGCCGAGGTGGCCACAGCGCTAATCTCGCCATTGAGATGTCAAGCCCGATCTTGTGGGTGGTGATCGCCGGAGCCTTCGGGGTCGGTGAGATGCTCACCGCCGGCGGCTTCTTCCTCGCTCCCTTCGCGATCGCCGCCGCGGTGGCCGCCGTCGCCGCCGCTGCGGCGGGCGCGACCGCCGCATTGGTGGGGTTTGTGATGGTGTCGATCCTGACGCTGGCGATCGTGCGTCCGATTGTCCGCTCCCACCTCAAGGTTCCGCCGCAGATCCGCACCGGCGCAGCCGCCCTGGTCGGCCGGCGGGCGGTGGTGCTGGAGCGGATCGCCAACGACGAGGGCGTGGGCTGTGTGAAGATCGACGGCGACGTCTGGACGGCGCGCTCGCTCTACGACGATCTCGTGATCGAACCCGGCATCGTCGTCGAGGTAGTCCAAATCAAGGGCGCAACTGCGCTCGTGAGCGAATAGGAGGGGCGCATGGCTGGAGCAATCGTCGCCATCGTGTTGGTCGTCTTCCTGGTCGTGCTGTTCGCCCGGACGGTGCGGATCGTGCCCCAGGCCCGGGCCGGAATCGTCGAGCGCTTCGGGCGTTATCACCGCACGCTGAACCCGGGGCTGACCGTGCTGATGCCGTTTGTGGACCGGATCAAGCCGCTCATTGATCTGCGCGAGCAGGTCGTGTCCTTCCCGCCCCAGCCGGTGATCACTGAGGACAACCTGGTGGTGGGAATCGACACCGTCCTCTACTTCACGATCAACGACGCCAAGTCCTCGACCTATGAGATCGCCAACCCGCTGCAGGCGATCGAGCAGATCACGGTCACCACACTGCGCAATGTGATCGGCTCGCTGACCCTGGAGCAGGCGCTGACCGGCCGCGATCACATCAACGCCCAGCTGCGGGTCGTCCTCGACGAGGCCACCAACCGCTGGGGGATTCGCGTCAACCGAGTCGAGATCAAGTCGATCGATCCGCCCGGGCCGATCCAGGAGGCGATGGAGAAGCAGATGCGCGCCGAGCGCGACCGCCGCGCCGCGATCCTCAACGCCGAGGGCGTCAAGCAGTCTCAGATCCTGACCGCCGAAGGGCAGAAGCAGGCGGCGGTGCTGGGCGCGGAAGGCCAGAAGCAGGCGGCGATCCTCGCCGCCGAGGCCGAGCGGCAGTCCCGCATCCTGCGCGCGCAGGGTGAACGGGCCGCCCGCTACTTGCAGGCACAGGGCCAGGCGAAGGCGATCGAGAAGGTGTTCGCCGCCATCAAGGCCGCCCGCCCGACACCCGAGGTGCTCGCGTACCAGTACCTCCAGACCCTGCCGCAGCTCGCGCAGGGCGACGCGAACAAGGTCTGGAT
>JBOGYN010000042.1:0-3036 GCA_050696855.1 Solirubrobacteraceae bacterium
GAACCTGGCGATGCCGGTTCGCGACGGCATCGTCAGCCACTCGGGCCGCGCTCCCGAGCCGGCCACCCTCGAGGGCAAGATCGTCCGGCTCGTCGACCGCGTGGCCTACATCAACCACGACATCGACGACGCCGTTCGGGCGGGGGTGATTTCAGCCACCGACCTACCCGCCGACGCGATCGAGATCCTCGGGGACACCGGTCAGCGGCGGATCGACACCCTCGTCCATGACCTGGTCGAGCACTCCCAGGCGGCCGGCGACATCGTCCAGGGCGACCGGATCGGCAGCGCCATGACCGACCTGCGCACGTTCATGTTCGACCGCGTCTACCTCGGCCCCGTCGCGACCCGCGAGCACGCCAAGATCCACCTCGTGATCACGTCTTTGTTCGAGTACTACTGCGCGCACCCCGACGAGATCCCCGGCTCGATCCCGGACGGCGAGCTCGCCACCCGGGTCACCGACTACGTGGCGGGGATGACCGACCGCTACTGCATCAACCGGTTCGAGCAGCTCAACGTCCCGGTCGCGTTCGCGCCGTGAGCCCCTCCCCGCTGTGAGCCCCCGCCGCCCGCTCCCGTCGGCGCCGTGAGCCGGTACACGGCCGATTCCCGCGACCGCGTGCTGACCGCGGTGGACATGCTTGCCCTGGTCGGCACTCGCGTCGAATTGCGCCGCGCGGGCGTCAACAGCTACTTCGGACTCTGTCCGTTTCACGATGAGCGCTCGGGGTCCTTCCACGTCCGCCCCGACGAGAAGCACTATCACTGCTTCGGATGCCAGGCCTCCGGGGACCCGTTCACCTTCGTCATGGAGACCGAGGGGCTGGACTTCAAGGCGGCGCTGGAAACGCTCGCCGACCGCTTCGGCGTCAAACTGGAAACCGAGGATGAGGACCCGGGCGCCGCCGCCCGGCGCCAGCACCGCGAGCGCCTGCATGCCCTGCTTGGCCGCGCCGCGACCTACTACTCGCGCTATCTGTGGGAGGCCCGTGAGGCCGAGCCGGCGCGGGCCTACCTGCTCGGCCGCGGTCTCGAGGAAGCGACGCTGCGCGAGTTCCGGGTCGGATATGCGCCGAGCGCCTGGGACCGGATGCTGCGCGCTTCGCGCTCGTCGGGGTACAGCGACGACGAGCTCCTCGCCGCCGGTCTCGCGCAGCGCTCCAAGAACCGCCCCGGGCAGGTCTATGACCGCTTTCGGGAGCGGATCATGTTCCCGGCCTCCGACCCGCGGGGACGGGTGCGGGGTTTCGGCGCCCGGGCCATGCGCGACAACCAGCAGCCCAAGTACCTCAATACCTCCGACGGGGTCATCTACCACAAGCGCGAGGTGCTGTTCGGGATCGATCTCGCCCGCGCCGCCGCGGCCAAGGCCGACCGGATGATCCTGGTGGAGGGCTACACCGACGTACTGGCCTTGCACCAGGCCGGGATCACCAACGCGGTGGGGATCATGGGCACGGCGCTGACTGAGGAGCAGGTGGCCGAGCTCGAGCGAATTTCCCATGTGCTCGAGCTGTGCCTCGACGCCGACCGCGCCGGCCAGGACGCGATGCTCCGCGCGGCGCGGCTCGCCCGGGCGCGCCAGCTCGAGCTGCGGGTGGTCGGGCTCCCGGAGGGCACTGACCCGGCTGAGCTCGCCGAGCGCGAAGGCGCGGAGGCGGTGAGCAGGCTGATCTCGGAGTCAAAGCCGTTCGTGGTCTTCAACGTTGACCGGATCCTCGAGCGCGCCGATACGCGCAGCGCCGAGGGCCGCGACCGGGCGCTCAAAGAGCTGCGCCCGGTGCTCGGCGAGGTGCCGCCCAGCATCCTGCGCGATGAACTCGTCCGCCGGGTCGCGGGACATCTCGCGCTCACCGCCGGACGGCTGATCAGCCTCCTCGAGGATGGGCTCACGACGGCCGGGTCGACCGGGGGTGGCCGCGCCTCGGGGCCGCCGAACAACGGGGCCGGCGCCGTTGCAGCGGGCCGTGACGGCCAAGTCCGCGAGGCGCAGCGGGGACCACGACCGGAGCGCACCTTTCTCGCCCTGTGCATCGCTCTGCCCGAGCACGGAGCGGTCGCGCTTGAGGCCGTGGACATCGGCGAGCTGCTGACCAGCGAGCGTCTGCGGCGCGCCGCAGAGCACCTTCGCGGACGCACCGGCTCGCCGCTGGCCGACCTGCCGCCCGACGACGAGGACCTGGCGCGGACGGTGTCTGAGCTGGTGAGCATGGCGGGGCGGATGCCCGAGGTCTCGCGCGAGCGGCTCGAATACAACCGGCTGGTCCTCGAAGATGAGCGGCTGGGGCGGGCGATCCTCCGCGCCCGAGCCGAGGGGGGCAGCGGAAGCAACGAGCTGGCCGCCGAGCGCGAGCGGATCCGCAAGGCGCTGCTCGAGATCGAGGTCGACACCGACGACTGAGGCTGGGAGGCTCCGTCCGACCCTGGTGCGAACATATGTTCGAACAGGAGGGAAAAATGGAACGAGAGTCACTCAGACTGCTGCTCGCTCAGGGTCTCAGCGTCGAGAAGATTGCGCTGCGATTTGGGAAGCATCCGTCGACGGTCTCCTACTGGATGGCGAAGCACGGGCTGGTCGCGGTCAATCGCGCGAAACACGTTGCGCGGGGCGAGATCGAGCGCGAGCGGCTGGCCGCGCTGATCGAACAGGGCATGAGCATCACAGCGCTCGCCGCCGAGCTGCATCGGAGCAAAGCGACGGTTCGTCACTGGCTGAAGCGACACGGGTTGCAGACGCTGCAAACACGCCGTCGGGCGCAGCGCCGCACGGCCGTGCACGCAGCCGAGGCGTCATCGGAGGAGCCTCCGGCGCGGCTCACGATGACCTGCCGGCTGCACGGGGAAACGGAATTCGTCCGTGAGGGGACCGGGTATTACCGCTGCGGCCGTTGCCGGTCCGAATCGGTCATGAGGCACCGCCGGCGGCTGAAGGAACTGCTCGTCGAGGAGGCCGGCGGCAGGTGCATCCTGTGCGGCTATGACGGGCCGTCGCGGGCGCTCGCGTTTCATCACCTCGAGCGCGCTGAGAAGGGA
>JBOGYN010000043.1:0-1912 GCA_050696855.1 Solirubrobacteraceae bacterium
GGCGCCGGTGGCGTGCTCAAACCAGAAGCGCTTGGCCGCGTTGGGATCCTCGGGCTGCTCTTCGAGCTGGCCCTCCTCGTCTGACTCCTCGTCCCAGTCCTGAGGCTCTTCGTCGTCGGGCTCGCCCTCATCCTCGTCCTCGGGCTCGTCGTCGTCGGCATCGAGCTCGACCTCGTAGTCGAGGTCCTCGTCATCGATGTCCTCGTCGTCGGGCGCCTCGTCTTCGTCGGGGCGCGGCCGGCGTGACACGGTGGGGGCCTCGGCCGGGGCAGCGGCGGCTTTGCCGTTGGCGGCAGCTTTGCCGTTGGGTGCAGCGGTGCCGTTGCCGGCGCCCGCGCCGTTGGCGCTGCGTTGAACCTCGGCCAGGAGCGCGGTCAGCGTGCCGGACAGGGCGTCGACCTGATGGGCGGAGAGCACCGTCCCGTCGACCAGGCTCGGCTCTTCCTCGGAGAGCACGCGCTCGAGCCCGAGCAGCAGCGAGAACTCGCGGCGCCACTCGATCGATGGCTGCTTGTGGTCGGCTTCGATCTCGGCCAGAGCGGCGTCCAGCGCACGCCGTCGGGCTGACCCGGGGGCCAGTGCCTCCTCGAGCGTCTCGCCGTCGTAGACGAACCGCTCGCGCGTCAGCCGCTCGGCGCGCGCGATCGCGTCAGGACTCGGAAAGGGGGTGGTGACACCCATCAGTGATTGCCAGGTTGCGTCAGAATGAGCGAGCCGCGGCGTTACGTCCCGTAGCGACTCAGGCGGACTCAGCGTGATTGCCGAGTTAAAGCGAGGCGTTCCCCTCGCCGTCTGACGAGAGGATAGCCAGTATTTAAGCAGATACGCCTCACGGGTCGTGTGGCAAGCTGTCGGGCTGTGCGCGTCACCGGCCCGTCAACCGCGTTGCTGGTCACCGCCGCGCTCGTGGCGGGGTGCGGCGCTAGCCCCGTTCACAGTGCGGCTCCCTCGGTCAGCGCCGTCGCCACGGCTCTGCGGGATTCCCCGCCGAGCCTCGCCTCGCTGCACGGCCAGGCCGACCAGCTGCTGGGCGGCGGGTTGCCCGCTTTTCGCGCCCGGATGGCGGCGCTGCATGGTTATCCGGTGGTGGTCAACAAGTGGGCCTCCTGGTGCGGACCGTGCCAGAGCGAGTTCCCGATCTTCCAGAAGGCCGCGGTCAAGCTCGGCCGCCGGGTGGCCTTCCTCGGGCTCGACAGCAAGGACGGCAACGGCTCGGCGGCCGCGTTCCTGCACCGCTTCCCGGTCAGCTACCCGAGCTACACCGATCGCAACGAGTCGATCGCGGGCGCGTTTGCGGCCTCGACCTATTACCCGCAGACGCTGTTCTTCAGCCGTCGGGGCCACACCACCTATGTGTATGACCACGCCGGCCCGTATCTGAACGAGGCGGCTCTGGAACACGACATCGCCCGCTACGCCCTGCGATGACCGGCACGCTGACCTACGACGTGCGCCGCGCCAACGGCGAGGAGGAGATGGCGGCCGTGTTCGAGCTCCGCCACGAGGTCTTCTGTCAGGAGCAGGGTGTCCCTGAGCGGGAAGAGCTCGACGGTCGCGATGATGAATCGCTGCACCTGGTCGCCGTCGCGGGAGGCGAGGTGCTCGCCACCTGCCGGCTGCTGTTCGTCGGCAACACGGTGCAGTTCAGCCGGCTCGCGGTACGGGCCAGCGCCCGCCGGCACGGGATCGCCTCCGCCCTGCTGGACCTCGCCGACGATGAGTCGCGGGCGGCGGGGGTCCGCCGGCTCGTGCTCCACGCCCAGACCTACGCCCGAGCGCTGTACGAGGCCGCGGGCTACGTCCCGCGCGGGCGGATCTTCATGGAAGCGGGCATCGAGCACATTGCTATGGAGAAGTACCTCTGACCGGCCCGGCTCTACGGCGCTGATGCCGGAGCTGCGTATCGACCCGC
>JBOGYN010000044.1:0-5360 GCA_050696855.1 Solirubrobacteraceae bacterium
GAGCTGGATCGAGTGGTCGATGGTGACGCTGCTGCCGGCCAGATCACCGAGGGGCTCGCGCCACACGCCGAGCACCGTGTCGGCGCCCACCAGAGCGTCGCGCAAGGCAGTCGCCGGCTCGACGTAGAGGTGCTCGGCCTCCTCGCGATCCTCGGCGTCGGCCAGATCGAGATCACAGGGCACCCGGAGCAGGTCATTAGCCGAGACAGTGGCGCCCGCGCCCCGGCTGCCCCAGGTCACGTAGGTCTGCAGCGTGCCGAGGTCGCGACGGCCGTGGAAGATGACCGTCAGCGCGTCGCTGAGCGGCAGCCCGCTCACCCGAAGCGATACTGCCACCGCCGAGGAGTCGTCCAGCAGGGCGCGACGGAGTAGCTCCTCGGCACCCTCCTCTCGACCGTCGTCCTCCTTGAGCATGGCCCCGTCTCGTCTCGATCGTCAGCTACAGCATCTCATTTACCAATGCCTATCGGTCGCATACCATCGCCAGCTGGAACATGGTCGGTCGTTTGCACTGGCCACGTGGCAGATGCGCAGACCGGTAGGCTGCCCTCGAAGATGAAGCTCCTGTACAAGCCCTTCGCGCTGATCGCCAAGTTCGTCATCGGCCGGCTCAGCCGTTCGCTGTTCAAGAGTTTGTGGGGGCGAGTCGACGATGAGCCGCCGCCGCTGCCGGGCACCGGCGAAGCGACCACAGCCAAGGTGGTCGGCGCTCAGGCCCTGCAGGGAGCCGTCATGGCCGGCACGGCCGCGGTCGTCAACCGGACCTTCGCCCGCTTCTTTCACCACCTGATCGGCGCCTGGCCCGAGAAGCGCCCGGCGCCTGAGCCCGATCAGGACTAGGCCGCCAGCTCCGTCCAGGGCGCGAGGCCCGCGCGGGCCCAGTCGGGGATCGGGGCCTTTTCGTTCGTACCCAGCCGAACGAACACATGACGAAGACTTGCCTCGAGCAGGAGCTCGCCGTCGCGCCGAAAGCGGTAGCTGGTGCGCAGGCTCGTCGTCCCCAGGTGGGTGACGGTGGCCTCGATCGTCACCACCTCGTCAAAGCGAGCCGCATCGCGGAACCGCAGGTTGGCCTCGGCGACCACGATGTCGACGCCCCGGTCGAGCATCTTGCCGTAGCCACCGAACGCGGCCCGCCACAGCTCGGTGATCGTGTCATCCACGAAGCCGAGATAGTGGGCGTTGAAGACCATGCCCTGGGGGTCGCACTCGCCGTAGCGGACGCGCAGCGTGTGCACGAACGGCTCAGCCACCGCCGGCTTCCCCGCCGCTAGCCCCGCCTGCGCGGAGGACGAAGCCCCGCTCGGCGAGCACGGTGAGGGCATCCTCGAAGGCGGCGTAGTCCCGGGCCAAGAGGACATCGATCGGGCGGCCACCTGGTCCGGCCGCCCGCACCCAGCGCCGCAGCACCGACGGCCCGGCCTGCTCGGCGGCCTCGTCGAGCAGCGTGAGCAGGATCGGCAGCTCGGGGCGATGCTCGAGCTGACCGGAGAGCAGCGTCAGCGGATCGGCGTCGAGCACAGCGCAGAGCTCGTCATCGGAGAGCCCCAGGAGCTCCATGAGCCGGGCGGCGCGGCCACCGTGGACCGATCCACGAGGCTGCTCAGAGCCGACGGGATCGCCCCCGCTGCTCAGGGCCGCCGCTCCCGAGCTGAGCGCGGGTCATCGCGCATCCCGGCTCGTGGGGTGACGGCGGCTGACATCGCGCCGCGAAGGCTAGTGGACGGGTCTCCCGCCGCGGTCGGCTTTCGCGCGCGCCGCGGCTGCTCCTAGCGCCAAGCGCTCGGCATTGAGCTGGCAATGTCGCAGGAGCGGCGGGGGCAGCGGGGCGTTCGTGCCCCCCGCGGGCGGCGAACCACTTGTCGTTGTGCCATTGGTCGCCGTGCCCTGGTCGGTCGTCTGGGTCGCCGTGCCGGGATTGGTCGAGGTGGCATTGGTGTTGGTACTCGTGACCGTGGCCGTCGACGGTGGCGATCCGTTGGTGCCCGTGCCCGTGTTGGTGCCGTTCGTGTCGGTGCCACCCCCGATCACGATCGTACGTGGATACGGCGTGATCCCGGCACGGCAGATCACGATGCGCCCGCGGGCCGCCCCCGAACCCGGCCGAACGAACACGACCGGCGGTAGGCATGCGGGCACCGGGCCGCTGACCGCCCGGCCGTGCACGAGTCGTACGACCGCCCCGCCGGGTACCGCAGGGATGACCAGCGTGCGACCGACGGGAATCTGGGTCGGGCGGATCCTCTCCGCCATCCTGCCGGGAGCGACCCCGACCCAGTTCACGCTCCGACCGCGGACCGTCGCCATCGTGACCCGTGTGAGCCCCGGCGGCGGTGCCGCCGGGCAGACGCCGGACACGGCCACCGCGCGGGCGCGGATGCCGAGGAACTCCAGGCGGCGGTTGGCCCCGGCGATCCCCTCAATCCGGCGGATCACGACCGACACGGTTCCGTCAGCATGGCGGTTGACGGCAAAGGCCGGCGAGGAGCTCGCCGCGGTCAAGACGATCACCGCGGCAACCCCTGCGCCGACCACGCCCAGGCTGGTGCCGGCCAGCACCGGTACGCCCGGGCGCGAACGCCGGCGCAGTGGATCGGGCGCGTCAGACAGCTCGGAGCCGTAGGTGCGCTGGACCTCACGCCACAGGTTGTCCTCGAATTCACTCATCGTGGTGTTCCTTTCTCAAGCGACGGCGCGCGCGCGCGAGCCGCTGGCGCATGACGACGGCGGACACTCCAATTGCGATCGCGGCCTGCTTTGGGGTCAGGCCGGCGATGTCGACCAGTTCGATCGCCGCCCGCTCCCGCTCCGACAGCTGAGCACAGCGCTCGAGCACCTCCCGGCCCTCGCGCTGGGCATCGATCCGCTCGGCGAGATCGTCGATCTCTTCGGACGGAAGCGGCCGGTCGCCGGCCAGGCGGACAGCCATGGCGACCCCGTCGGCGTGAGCGGTGCAGTAGCTCGCGAACACTCGCGAGGCGATGCCGAACAGCCAGGCCCGGGGCGTGCCGCGTCGCGCATCAAATCGGGCAAAGCCGGCCGCGGCCCGTAGGAACGTCTCCGACGTCAGGTCGGCGACAGTCTGCGGCTCCGCACACCGCCGCGCGAAGTAGGCCGAGATCGGGCCGACGTTGGCTCGGTAGACGTCCTCGAGCCGGTCGAGCGCGGAGGATGGGCCGCCGCCGGGTTCCGCATTGTGCCGCGCCGATCGCCCGAGCACCGAGACCGCCACGCTGGTCGCCGTCTTCATATATCCCTAGTTGCGCAGTTCACCCGTGAGCGTGACATCTCCCGCTCCGATCACATCTCTGCACTCCCGGGACAAACCGCGGGACGGCGCTCAGGCGCCGTCGCTCAGAACAGCTGGTTCTCGCCGCCGAACACGTCACTCACCGAGCCGTCGGTGAAGATCTGGCGGATCGAGTTGGTGAGCAGATCGGCGCAGGACAGCACGCGGACATTCTCGGGCGCACCCGGGGGCAGCGGAATCGTGTCGGTCACCACCACCTGCTCGAAGTCGGCGGCGGCCAGGTTCTCCCAGGCCTGGCCGGAGAAGTTGCCGTGCGTGGCGGCCGCGAAGATGCGGCGCGCGCCGGCGTCGCGCACCGCCTGGGCGGCGGCGGCGAGCGTGCCGGCGGTGCCGATCATGTCGTCCACGAGCAGCGCCGTCTTGTCCGACACGTCACCGATCACGTAACCGATCTCGGCCACCTGCTGGGCCGGGCGCTCCTTGTTGAGGATCGCCAGGTCGGCGCCGATCTTGGCTGCGAACTGCTTGTTGAGCTTCACCCGCCCGGCGTCGGGGGCGACCACCACCAGATCCTCGAGGCCGAGATCGTCGAAGTACTGGGTGAGCATGAACAGCGCCGTCATGTGATCGCACGGCTTCTGGAAGAAGCCCTGAATCTGTCCGGAGTGCAGGTCCATGGTCAGGAGCCGGTCGATCCCGGCCGCCTCGAGCATCCGCGCCACCAGCCGAGCGCTGATCGGCTCCCGCGGGGCCGACTTCTTGTCCTGGCGCGAGTATCCGTACCAGGGCGTGACCGCGATTACGCGGTGGGCCGAACCGCCGACCGCGGCATCGACCATCGCCATCAGCTCCATCAGCGTGTCGTTGGTCGACATCCCCTCGGCCTGGTTTGAGCAGGTCGGCTGGACGATGAATACGTCCGCGCCCCGCACCGACTCCTCATAGCGGCAGTAGACCTCGCCGTTGGCGAACGTCTTCAGGTCCACGCCCCCGAGCTCGACGCCCAGCTTGGCGGCGATCCGGGCTCCCAGCTCGCGGTTGGCGCGCCCCGAGAAGAGCATCAGCCGCTTGTCGTACCCGACCCGCATCTCGGTCGCCACGGTGCGCGTGTCAACGATTCCCACGGTGCCCGCGAGTGTACGCCCGGCGGCCGACGGTGCCGTGACCGTCATCGCTTCTCCCCCTCGCTCCCGTCCGCCGAGCCCCGGGCCTCGGCCTCGGCCTCGCGCCGCCGCTCCGCGTAGCCCTCGACGTTGGCCTGGCGCGCGCGCGCGATCCCGAGCGCGCCCGGCGGAACGTCCTCGTTGATCACCGAACCAGCCCCGGTGTAGGCGTCATCGCCGACCGTCACCGGGGCGACCAGCGTGGTGTCGACGCTGGTCTTGACCCGGTCTCCGATCGTCGTGCGGTGCTTGCGGTAGCCGTCGTAGTTGGCGGTGATCGTGCTCGCGCCGATGTTCGTGCCCTCGCCGATGTCGGTGTCGCCGATGTAACTCAAATGGGGCACCTTGCTGCCCGCCCCGACATCCGAGTTCTTGATCTCCACAAACGTGCCCGCATTGGATCCCTCGCGCAGTACCGTCCCCGGCCGGAGGTAGGCAAACGGCACCACCGAGGCGCGCTCGCCCACCGTGGCCGAATCGATGTAGGCGTGCAGGACCTTGGCCCCGTCGGCGACCTCAGCGGCGATCAAGGTGCTGTTGGGGCCGATCCGGGCGTCGCGGCCGATCCGGGTGGCGCCGTGGAGGCTGGTGAAGGGAGCGATCACCGTGTCGGGACCGATCTGCACATCGGCGTCGATCACGGTCGCAGCGGGACTGACGATCGTCACTCCGGCCAGCTGATGGCGCTCGTGGATCTGACTCTGAGCCAGCGCCGTCACCTCGGCGAGCTGGCGGCGATCGTTGATCTGGCTGAGCTCGGCGGGGTCGGTCAGCTCAAAGGCCTGGACAGTGCGCTCGTGGTTGCGGAGGATCGGCAGCACGTCGGGCAGATAGTGCTCGCCCTGGGCGTTGTCGGCCCGAACCTGGAGGAGCGCCTCGGCCAGCGCATCGCCGTCGAAGGCGAACACCCCGGTGCTGACCTCGCGGATGTGGAGGTCGAGCTCGGT